>CANGEH010000079.1 GCA_947452665.1 Caulobacteraceae bacterium | reverse complement strand
ATAACAGGTATGGCTCTCGCTCATGATCAGGTCGACGAGGTCCTGACCACCCAGGCGCTTGGACAGGGCCCAGGTCTGGGCCTTGGTCAGATACATGAGTGGCGTCTCAATGCGAAAATCGCGGTCCATACCCAGATTAAGCGCGGTTTGCAGCGCATCCAACGTATCACGCCGACAATCGGGATAGCCGGAAAAATCAGTCTCGCACATGCCGCCAATCAGCACATTCAGGCCGCGCCGGTCAGCTAGGGCCGCCGCATAGGTCAGAAAAATCAGATTACGGCCGGGCACAAAGGTCGAGGGCAGGCCCCGCTCGGTCATTTCAATCGCCCTGTCCGTAGTCAGGGCCGAACCACCAATCGCGCCAAAGCCCTTAAGGTCCAGCACGTGATCGGGTCCAAGCCTGTCCGCCCAGGCCGGAAAGCCGTCCATCACGGCGCCCAAGACCACCTCGCGTGCCTGCATCTCGATACTGTGGCGCTGGCCATAATCAAAACCCACCGTCTCGACCCGCTCATAGCGCGACAAGGCCCAGGCCAGACAGACGCTGGAATCTTGACCGCCGGAAAACAGGACCAGGGCGGAATCGGTGGCCTTTAGGGGGTGGGGATCAGACATATCCGTCATGGGGACCATTAATGGCAGGGCGTGCGCCGCGAGGCCTTAGTCTTACACCAGCTGGTCCCGGCTCAAAACCACTTGATTAGCGAAACCTTGATCTGCACCTGTGACATTTGTGGCTGTGTTTAAAAATTTGCTGGTTAAACGGTTGTTTTTTTTGCCGTGCTTATTGACAATCTGCCCATCCCTATACGCACTATGCTTTTTACGACCTAGGATAATCCGCGAGGCTAGGTTTGGTTTTGATCGCGGTGTTGAGGAAACAACGGATGCAAGGTTCCAATAAGGGCCGCGCCGTTCTGGGAGGGTTACCTATGATGAATTCCCTGCGCATGCGCAGCTATCTGGCCATGGGCGTATCAGCGATCGCAATCGCTGGCGTGGCCGCACCGAGCTTTGCCCAAACGGCGGCACCGGCCAAGGGCAATGTGATCGAAGAACTGGTGGTGACTGCGCAAAAGCGTGAAGAAGCCATCCAGGACGTGCCCATCGCTGTGTCGGCCTTCAGCCAAGACACGCTGGAAAAGGCCAAGATTGACGGTGGTCCGAACCTTCAACTGGCCATACCGAACGTTGCGTTCTCCAAGGGCAATTTCACCGGCTTTAACTTTCAAATCCGCGGCGTCGGCTCTAAGCTGGTCGCATCATCTGGCGACGCGGGCACCGGCATTCACATCAATAACGTGCCCCTAACGGCCAACAACCTGTTCGAGGCTGAATTCTATGACGTTGAGCGGGTCGAAGTGCTGCGTGGCCCACAAGGCACACTCTATGGGCGTAACGCCACCGGTGGTGTGGTCAATGTGATCACGGCCAAGCCGGTTGATCGCTTTGCCGCCTCGATTAAGGCAGAGGTTGGCAATTTTGATACGCGCAAGTTGCGCGGCATGGTCAATGTGCCAATCGGTGACAAGGTTGCTTTGCGCGTTGCAGGTTCGTATCTGAAACGCGGCGGCTATGGTAAGAACCTGACGACCGGCAATGATATTGACGGCCGCGACCTATATGCAGTGCGTACGACGGTCTCGTTTAATCCCACCGAGAAATTTAGCTCTTACCTGATGTGGGAACATTTTAGCGAAGACGATGATCGCTCGCGGATTGGCAAACAGTTCTGTTCGAAGGATACGGGTCCAACCGGCGTGCCATATTCGGCTATCCCAGCGGTCAAGCAAATCGAGAGTGGACTGCTGAGCCAGGGCTGTAAGCAAGCCTCCGTCTATGCGCCAGATTCGCTGGGTACGCCGAATTCTTCGGCTACGCTTGGCGGCCTACTCGGCAACCTATCGGGCCTGATCACTGGCGATGCTTTTGGCGGCAAGATGCAGGACAAGAATCTTCGCAATATCGAGTCGATTGTTGATCCAGTCTATAAGGCGACAACAGACGTTTATAATCTTAGCATGGCCTGGGATATTACCGACGATTTGAAGGTTACGTCTTTGACCGGCTATTCGAAGGGCGATTTGTTCTCCAAGGCAGACTATAATCGTGCTGCTCCGATCAATACCTTTAACACGACGCCGTTAAGCCCAGGGGGTGTGTTCGCCGATCCTCAGGTGGGCGCTTCAAACAAATTTACCACCTTTGACATCTCTAGCGGCGATTCTAAGCAGTGGTCACAATAACTTCGTCTTCAATCGGCCTATGCGGGGCCACTGAACTTTAATATCGGTGCCATTGCTTTGGACTTTAAGTCTACGACCGATTATTATGTGTTTGGGAATACTTTGACGGCATATGCAGCGGCGCAAAATCAGGGCAAGCCCTGCGCGCCGAATACTGCAACCTGCATCTATATCGATCCAAGCCCAACGCCAACGGGTGAGGGCCATAACTATTACAACAACCGCACACCCTACCACTTGAAGTCTAAGGCCGCCTTCGGCGAAGTGTATTATGAGTTTTCCGACGTACTGAAGCTGACGGCTGGCTTGCGTTACACGCATGACCGGAAGACACAGGTCAATCTACCAGTGGTCTTGTTTGTGCCCGGTAGCGGTCACCCAGTTGGCAAGACCCTTCCCCCTGGGGATTGGAAAGAAATGACCGGTCGACTGGTGCTCGATTGGAAGCCGGAAGTGTCATTTACCGACAGCACATTGGTGTATGCTTCGTTTGCCAAGGGTTACAAGGGCGGTGGGCTCAATCCACCCCAATCGACTGGTGTTGGTAAGGTCAATGACACGTTTGACCCCGAGTTCGTGAATTCGTTCGAAATCGGTACCAAGAACACCTTGTTGGACGGCAGCCTCGTCTTCAATGCGACCGCCTTCTATTATGATTACAAGGGCTATCAGGTATCAAAAATCGTCAACCGGACGTCAGTTAACGAGAATATCGACGCGAAGATTTCTGGTCTTGAGATCGAGTCCATCTGGGAGCCGATCCACCATCTTCGGTTCAATGCTAATCTTGGTCTCTTGAAGACAGAGATTGTCGATTCAAAGTCGATCGACACAGCTAATCGTACCCAAGGCGACCCAAACCTGATTTTGGTCAAGGCGTCGAATGCGTCGAACTGCGTTGCATCAAAAGCAGACGTTGTCGGTCTTTTAACCGCGATAAATGCGAACCCTGTTCCCTATAACTTTGGGTATGCCTTGCTCGGGGTATGCACCTCAGTCAAGGCGCCACCAGCGAATGCAACTGTCGGCGGCACAAGCCTCCTAGCAACCGGCATGAACGCTTTTAATCAGTATATTGCAGATGGCGTAGAGCAAAATCTCAAGGGCAAGGAACTGCCAAACTCGCCTAAGGCGACCATCTCGGTCGGTGCCCAGTATACCTGGAACCTTCCAAATGGTTGGGATGCGACCTTGCGCGGTGATTATTACCATCAGGGCAAGACCTATTCGCGGATCTACAACACCTTTGCTGACCGGATTAATGCCTGGGAAAACGTCAATGCGACGCTCCAGGTCGTCAATCCGGGCATGGGCATCCAGGTCGAGGCCTATGTGAAGAACCTGCTTGATGATGAGCCGCTCACCGACATCTATCTGACCGACGATTCTTCGGGTCTGTTCCAAAACGGCTTTATTCTTGAGCCGCGCACCTATGGGATCAGCATCCAGAAGTCCTTCTAATCCAAACCAGATCACTACCCCCTAGGGGGTGGATCCTTCGGGCGGCGGGGCAACTCGCCGCCCGTTTTTTTGGCACCTGCCTCATATTTGAGCGGCAAAATGTTACGTAAAAGCAACACTTTAAAAGTGCTTGGCTAAATCCACCCCATTTGATGTGTTTCGCCGCCTTTATGACGGTTCTGGCGTTGACAGCCCCCCCCGTGCCCGTGCGAACCCCCGCGCCCGCACAGGAGCAATGCCGCCGACTCCTAGGCTTCTACTCAATCTAGGCGGCAATGAATTGGCGGGACGTCGGCCAAACAAAATCGGCCGGGCCCGCTCAGGAAGGAAGTTGTCTATGTCTATTACTCTGCGCGTGCGGAGCTATTTGTTTGCGGGCGCCTCGGCCGTTGCCATGGCCGCGCTTGCCGCCCCAAGCTTTGCCGCTGATGCCCCATCAGCGCAAGATTCCCAAGTGATCGAAGAGGTTGTTGTCACCGCCACGGGCCGCGAAGCGCGCCTGCAAGAAGTGCCCATCGCCATTACCGCTGTGACCGCTGAAACCGTCAAGAATGCCGGCATCACCGATCTGCGCAGCGTTCAGCAGATTGCACCAAGCTTCAAATTCTATACCGGCCAATCCAATGCGGCGGGCACCACCGCCTCGATCCGCGGTATCGGCACCGGCGGCGATAATCCAGGCTTTGAGTCTGCGGTTGGCTTCTTTATTGACGGCGTTTACCGCAACCGCTCGGGCGTTGCCTTGTCCGAGCTGCCCGAAGTGTCGCGCATCGAGGTCCTACGCGGTCCTCAAGGCACACTGTTTGGCCGCAACACCACGGCCGGCGCCATCAGCGTCACCACCAAGGGTCCGGAATTTAGCCCCCGCGGTTTCGCCATCCTCAGCGCTGGTGATTACAATTATAAGAGCGCGACCTTTGGCATTACCGGTCCCCTGATCGCCGACAAGTTGGCTGGTCGTCTGGAAGGCAATATCCAAAAGCGTGATGGCTTCATCACCGATGTGACCAGCAATCGCGACATCAATAATCGCGACCGTTGGAACCTGCGCGGTCAATTGCTGTGGAATTTCGACGAGGGCTCCTTGCGCGTGATCGCCGACACCTCGGCCACGAACGAGCAGTGCTGTTCGGCTGTGACCAGCAAGCTTGGCAGCTTTGCGCCTGCGATCAATTTTGTCGCTGGTCTGAACGGCCTTGACGGCATCTTGCCTGCCGATCCTTCGGCGCGCCGCACCACGATCAGCCCGAACCGCGACCTTGCGGAAAAGGTCAAGGAATCGGGTATTTCGGCCGAATACAACCGCACTTTTGGCGGCGTGAAATTCACCTCGGTCACCGCCTATCGTGACTGGAAGGCCCTGCGCAATCAGGACATCGATTTCAGTGCCATGGACCGCGCCTATCGCGACGGTTATCGCGATGGCTTCAAGACCTTTACCCAGGAAGTGCGCTTCCAGGGCGATATGGGCAAGTTGAACTGGATTGCTGGCGGCTTCTTTGCCGACGAAAAGCTTAACCACGTCGACAAGATCCGCTTTGGCAATGACGGCGCACGCTATGTCGACGCCTTGGCCGCTGGTGTTGATTTGAACGGTGCCGCCCCCGGCGGGACCGGCTTTAACCTGTTTGGTAGCCTCGGCACCGCCGGTTGCGGCCCAGCAGCAGGGCTCTATGCCAATTGCCGCATTCTGGCGGCGGCGCTTGCTGGCTCACCTGCGGCTCCGTTTGCAGCGGCTTATGCAGAAGCGGTTGCAGCGGGTGCACCGGTCCCCGGTACCGGTCAAAACGCTGACCAGTTCCAGACCCACACCCAAAGCCTGTCCTTCTTCACGCACAATGAATATGCCCTCACGGACAAGTTGACCCTGACGGCCGGTATTCGTTGGAACCATGAAACCAAGGACGTGACCGCTAATCTGGATTCCACCGCGCCGGGCTGTTCGGCCCTGACGGCCAATCCTTATTACGCGGGCGCAACCAATTCTCTGCTGTCCAGCCCCTTGGCCGGCTTCTTGTTGTTCGTCTGTAACCCCGTGGTCAATACGATTGCCAATGGGTCCTATTCGGACGGCACCAAGGAGAACGAATGGACCGGGACCGCGTCCTTGTCCTATAAGCTGTCGGACGACGTCATGTATTATGGCGGCTATTCGCATGGCTATAAGGCCGGTGGCTATAATCTCGACCGTTCGGGCTTCCATATCAGCCCAGCGACCACGGTTAAGCCTTTGATTTCGGAAACCCACTTCAATCCGGAATTTGTCGACGCCTATGAGCTGGGTGTGAAGTCGAGCCTGTTTAGCGGTATCACCACCCTGAACCTGAACCTGTTCTATGAAGAGGTCAGCGACTTCCAACTCAACGCCTTCTCCGGCTTCAATTTTGTCACGCGCAATGTGCCAAAGCTGATTTCGCGCGGCGTGGAACTGGACTCAGTCACCAAGCCCCTGCCAGGCCTAACGGTCCAAGCCGGTGCCTTGTATGACGAGGCCTATTTCGACTCTGCCGTGACCTTTGGCACGCAAACCATCCATTCGGGTGACAAGCTGGCCGGTCAGCCAAAATGGACCGTCACCTCGGCTGTGACCTATAAGCGCCCAATCCCAGGCACCCAGCTTGATGGCCTGGTGTTTGTCGATGGTCGTTATAACAGCGCCTATGCGACCCAAAACCTGTCGCGCGATCCAAGCGGTTCGACCGACAATAAGGCCTATGCGATCTTCAATGCCCGCATCGGCGTTGGCGATCAGGCCGGTCGTTGGAATGCGGAACTCTTCATCCGCAATCTGGCCGACAAGTATTACACGATCGGTGGTTTTGCCGTGCCTGAGCAGACGGGCAACTATGCCGTCTATCCAGGCGAGCCACGCACCTATGGTGCCACTGTGCGGGTCAATTTCTGATCCAAATAGACCTATAAAAATAGGGAGGGCGGCGAGGCAACTTGCCGCCCTTTCTTTTTGGTCGATTACTTCTCAGTGTCAGTAACATTGAAGCAGTTATGAGACTTTAAGTATCAAATTTAGAGTTTGGTAACCAATTGATGCTTTGCATGATACGGATGACTAAAGCATGCCCGTGTGCTGGCCGCCGGCCGCCGCGAAGGTACTGGTTCGAAAGGACCTCGATATGACTGTCCGCTTGCGGCGCTATTTTTTTGCGGGCGTTTCGACGGCCGTCATGGCCAGTCTTGCCATGCCAAGCCACGCTGCGCCTCGGCGCCAGGTTGAGCCCTCGATTGAAGCGGTCCTGCTGGGCGCGATTGGCCCCCTGACCCGGCTTAGCGATGAGCCGATCTCGGCCAATGAATTCACGGCAGAAACGGTAAAATTTGCCAGTGTTTCCGACATTCGTGATGTGCAAAATCTTGCGCCGAGCGTGCGGTTCGACACCGGCGATTCAAGCGTGCTCAGCACCATGGGCAGTATCCGCGGCGTCGGTAGCGCCATTGATAATCCAGGCATGGACTCCTCGGTCGGCTATTATATTGACGGGGTGCATTATAGCCGGGCGGGCTTGGCCCTTGGCGAACTGCCCGAAGTCACCCGGATTGAGGTGCTGCGCGGCCCGCAGGGGACCTTGTTTGGCACCAATAGTACGGCCGGCGCGATCAATATCACCACCAAGGCACCGGATTTTGACCGCGGCGGCTTCGTCTCGGTCGAGGGCGGAAATTATGCCTATAAGCGCGCTAGCTTTGGCCTGACCGGCACGGTGCTGAAAGACCGCGTCGCCGCCAGCCTTGATGGCGATATTCAGGTCCGTAACGGCTTTATTACCGATGCCCGCAGCAATCGCGACGTTAATGACCGTAACCGCTGGGACCTGCGCGGCCAGGTCTTGTGGAAATATGACAAGGGCAGCCTGCGCATTATTGCCGATACGGCCAAGACCGACGAGCAATGCTGTTCGGCGGTGAGCAGTGCCTTGGGCAGCTTCATGCCCGCCATTAATTCCGTGGCAGCCTTATATGGCGGCGGGATTGGCCTGATGCCGGCCGATCCGCCATCGCGTCTGACCACACTGACACCGGCCCGTGACATGACCGAAGATGTTCAAAGTTCCGGCATTTCGCTCAATCTTGATCACGATTTTGGACCGGTCAAGCTAACCTCGATCACCGCCTATCGCGATCTTCAGGCCCTGCGCAATCAGGACATGGATCTTAGCGATATTGACCGCATGTATCGTGATGGCGCCACCGACAGCAGCAAGACCTTTAGCCAGGAACTGCGCTTTGAGGGCGATATAGATCGGCTAAACTGGATGGTCGGCGGCTATTATGCCAATGAAAAACTCAAGCATGTCGACAAGGTTCGATTTGGCACCGATGCGGCCCATTATATTGACTCTGAGGTTTATCAGTTCTCTGGTCAGTACAATATATTTGGCAGCATAAAATATCCGCCCGACCCTTCGGATCCCGAGGATGGTCCCTGCGGGCCGCACGCGTATTATTATCCGGGCTGCCGGGCGATAGCGGCCACGCTTGTGCCGCCAAGCATGCTGGTGGGGCTCTATAGCTCCAATCCAGCGACGGTCGCGACAACACAGGCGGCCTTGGATTATGCCAATGCCTATGCCCTGGCCGTGGCGGTCGGTATTCCCGTGGCCGGTAGCGGTCAAAATGCAGACGCGTTCGATACCAGCAGCCGGAATCTGTCGCTTTTCACACATGAAGAATTTGCCGTTAATGACAATTTGACGGTGTTTGGCGGCCTGCGCTGGGCGCAAGACACCAAGACCATCAAGGCCAATCTGGACTCCAGCGTTGCGGCCTGTAGCGCCATGGTTTCGAGCCCGGACTATGCGGCCACCACGCAAATCCTGCTAAACGGGCCGCTTGGACCGTTTATGCGCTATATATGTGGCGCTTCGGTCAATCCGGTCGCCAATGGCAAGTATTCGGACCGGGCCACCTCCAGCGCCTTTACCGGCAATCTTGGCCTGACCTACCGGTT
>CANGEH010000078.1 GCA_947452665.1 Caulobacteraceae bacterium | reverse complement strand
TCTTGCACCTTGCCCATGGCCACGGCGCGCAGGTTAACAAACTCGTGCTCGGCATCCATATTGAAGGTGAATAGGCGCCGGTGCTCTTCGTCAAACTCTGCCGCCAGACGGGTCAGGCCGCCGGTTTCAAAGCCGTCGAGGCTGACGGTCATGGGCACTTCAAAGGCCTGGCCGTGATAGCGCACATCGATTTCAAAGGCGACGGTGACATCGGCTTCGGGCACGCCATTGGCGACCAATTCAGCCCGGGTCTGGGCAGCCATGTCTTTCAGCATCTTGGCCACATCGGCCTCGGTGGTGTCGGACAGACGCTTGGACAAGGAGCGGGCGGTTTCGGTCCGCATGCGGGTGGTGGCATCCCCAAGCGCGCAGAGCACGCCTGGGGAAACGGGCGAAACCACGGGCCAGGAGCCCATCAGCTTGCCGACTGCATTGGCATGCAAGGGGCCAGCGCCGCCAAAGCCCATTAGGGCAAAGTCGCGCGGATCATAGCCCTGTTGGACCGAGATCATGCGCAAGGCACCGAACATGTTCTCGTTCACAATATCAATAATGCCGCGCGCGGCCTCATAAAGGCCAATGCCCAGCGCATCGGCCACGGTCTGAACCGCGACGCGGGCGGCTTCACGATCGAGCTTAAAGGCCCCGCCGAGCAGGTTTTCCGGCAGATAGCCCAAAACCACATTGGCATCGGTCACGGTCGGCACAAGGCCGCCCTTGCCATAGGCCGCAGGGCCAGGATTGGCGCCAGCCGATTCAGGACCAACGCGAAGCGCGCGGGTCAGTTCGGGCACCTTGGCGATCGAGCCGCCGCCAGCGCCAACCGTTTTCACGTCCAGCGAAGAGGCGCGGACCGTCAAATGGCCAACATCGGTGGTGCGCACGCGGCGGGGTTCGCCATTTTCAATCAGGGCCACATCGGTCGAGGTGCCACCAACATCGAGGGTGAGGATATTCTTCAAGCCTGAATTGCGCGCCACCCAGATCGCACCGGCAACGCCGCCTGCGGGACCGCTCATGAGCAGGCTTACGGGATGTTCTTCAGACTTTTCCGACGACATCAGACCGCCATCGGAGCGTAGCAAGGCAATGCGGCCCTGCATGTTCAGGCCGCGCAGCTTTTCGCGCAGATTGCGCACATAACGGCCGACGACCGGGCGAACCGCGGCATTGGCGACCGTGGTCAGGGTGCGCTCATATTCCTGCATTTCGGGCAGGACGATGTGAGACAAGGATACGGGCACGCCCGGCAGGATTTCTGCGGCCAACTCGGCAACGCGGCTCTCGTGCGCGCCATTAAGATAGGCATTCATCAAGGAGACGGTGATCGCCTCAACGCCCTGGGCCTTGAGCACATTGAGCTTGGCGCGGATATCGGCGTCATTGAGCGGGCGGATTTCAACGCCCTGAGCATCAATCCGGCCCTCAATCTCGACCGTGTCTTCCAGCTTGGCCATGGGCTCGGGCTTTGGCCAGACAATCCAGGCGGCCAAGCCGCCGGGTACGAGCGAGCGAGCAATTTGCATGGTTTGGCGATAACCTTCTGTGGTTACCAGGCCCACCCGCGCGCCCTTGCCTTCGAGTACGGCATTGGTCGCCACCGTGGTGCCGTGGAGGAAGATATCGACATCTGCAGGCTTGATAGAGGCCTTGGCGCAAATCGCCTCGACCCCGATCATGACGCCTTCGGAACTGTCATGGGGCGTTGAGGGCGTCTTGTGACGCCAAAAACTGCCGGTTTTCTCGTCGAGCAACAGAAGATCCGTAAAGGTTCCCCCGACATCGACTCCAAGCCTGTAGGACATTCCCACCTTCCTCATGTGTTTTGGCCCGTCTTGGGCCGATGAGATCCTGTCTCGCCCCGGCGGCGGATCAGGTAAAATGTAAAATTGTATGCAAAACGATATTGAAGAGCCTATTATCCCAAGTCAATCGTCCGTTTCGGCAAAATATTGTATACGAGAACCGCCATGCTGCCTTCCAAGATCGATGTTATCGAAGTTTCTGCACGCGATGGCCTGCAAAACGAGAAAACACTCATTTCCACCGCTGACAAGGTGCAACTCATTCGGCGCTCGGTTGCTGCCGGGGCGCGCCGCATTGAGGCGGTCAGTTTCGTCAATCCGCAGCGCGTGCCCCAGATGGCCGATGCCGCAGAGGTCATGGCGACCTTGCGTTCCGAGGATGACTTGCGCGGCCAGGGCGTTAGCCTGATCGGCCTTGTCTTAAACCAGCGCGGCTTTGACCGGGCGCTAGAGGCGGGCGTCGATGAGGTCAATTTTGTCGTGGTGGCGTCCGAGACCTTTAACCAGCGCAATCAGGGCGTCTCCATCGCCCAGACCCTAGAACAGATTGCCCAGACGGCCTTGATTGCCAAGGCTGAGGGCTTAACCTTTGGCGTCACGATTGGGGCGGCGTTTGGCTGTCCTTTTGAGGGCGAGGTGGATGAGGCCCAGATTTCGCGTCTGGCCGCGGCCGCCTTTGCCATGGGCGTGTCGGAAATTGCCTTGGCCGATACGATTGGGGTTGGTGATCCGATCGCGGTTGAGCGGCGCATTGGTCTGGCCAAGGCGGCAAGCCCGGGCGTGCGTATCCGCTGTCACTTCCACAATACCCGCAATACCGGCCTGGCCAATGCCTATGCCGCGGTGCGGGCCGGGGCCATGGCGCTCGATACCTCGATTGGCGGGATAGGCGGTTGTCCGTTTGCCCCTGCCGCGACCGGCAATATCCCGACCGAAGACACGGTCTATATGCTGGAGCGCATGGGCATTGCTACCGGCTATGACCTGCCCGCCCTGATCGAGACCGCCGATTGGCTGGGCGAGGTGCTTGGCGGCAAGGCCTTGCCGGGTATGCTGGGCAAGGCGGGGGTTTTTCCAGCCGCTGCCTAGCAAAAGTCTTCATACGGTTTGCCCAAACAAAAACCCCTCCGGCCAGATGACCGGAGGGGTTTTGCATTTCCATGGGCTCCAGACCGGTTGCCCGGCCTGAAGCCTTTAGGGGATTAGAATTTCACGCCGACTTCAACGCCGTAAGATGCGCCGCTGCCGGGGGTGGCGAAGGAGCCACCAAATTCTGGCGCCGGAATGACTTCAGACAGATACTTCTCATCAAAGACGTTCTGACCAAAGGCCGTTACGGTCCAACCGCCACGCTCAACACCGACGCGCAAGTCAACGGTGGTGAAGGCATCGCGCTGGGTGCGGGAATAATCCGCCCGAGCGAGAGGGCCAAACGCGCCCTCAAACACGGTGGGTGCGGTCTGGTCCTGAACGACATGGAACCAGGTTGGACCCGTGGTGCGGACATCCGCCCGAGCGGTCAGGTTATAATCGCTCATGATGGTCTTATTATACTGGACCGCCAGATTATAGGTGTAGTCCGGCGTATAGGGCGACTTATTGCCGACCGTGTCGGTCCGCACCGCGTTCTTCTTGATCTTGGAATCGGTGACAGCACCGGAGGCCTCCAAGGTCAGATCGTCGGTTGCCTTCCAACGCGCACCCAGTTCGGCGCCCTGGATCTTGACGCGGTCAATATTGGAGACCACGCGCAATAGGCCAAACGGACCAACAAAGAATTCAAAGAACTGCATGTCCTTGACGGTGGTGTCATAGACCGTGCCGTCCAGGGTCAGGCGACCATCGAACAGACGGGCCTTGGCACCGATTTCATAGGCGCTCGAGACTTCCTTGTTAAAGTCGTCGGTGATCTTGACCGTATCAAAATCAGCCAAGGTGCGGCGTGTATTGATATAGGCGTCAACCGTGGCCTTGCTGCCTTGATTGTTAAAGCCGCCGGATTTGAAGCCAACGCCCCAGTCCGTATAAAGGCTCCACTGATCATTGACCGTCCAGCGCAGACCAATCTTGGGCTGGACCTGGTCATAGGTCTTGCTGCGATCGGCAATGCTGGTCAGGATCGCACCGCCGGGGCCGACCAGGCCCGGGTTCAGAGGCTGGCCGGGCGTGATATAGGTGCTGCGCGCGCTTGCGGGCACCAGATTATGCACCTTGCGGTCCTCGCGGTCATAACGCAGGGCCAAGGAGCCCTCGACGTTTGGCACGATGTCATAGGCGACCTGACCAAATACCGAGCTGACATTGGACTTGAAATTGTCCCACAGCAATTGCTCGGTGGCATAGGGCCGACCGGCGGGCACAAACAGCGAGCCCGGAGGCGTGCCGCCCGAATCGATGCCGGCGGCAACGCCAACTTCACGGTCAATATTCAGCGCATAGACGCCTGCCAGCCAACGCAGCGCGCCGCCGGACTTGGAGCTGATGCGAAGCTCAGCGCTCGTGTCCTTTTGGTTGCGGCGCTGGTACTGATAGCCGTCACAGGTCAGAGGGGTATAGGGGCCAAAGAAGGAATAGTTGCCCAAACCTGCGCCATAGCTCGTTGGAGCGGGGAGAGGCGTTCCTCCAGGGCCTGACTGAACAGCGTAGGACGCGATACAGGTTGGCTCGGTGTTAAAGAAGCCGAAGGAGGCGGCGGTGCCGTCGGCCAGCAGGTCATTCTTGATGTCGGAATAGAGCGCCCAACCGGTCAGGTTGGCAAAGCCCAAATCGTGATCAAACTTGCCCGACAGCTCCAGGCTTTCCTGATGATTGGTGTGTTCGATATTGTTCTGGAACAGGAAGTTGTGCTTGTTCACGTCCTCGAAATAGGCTGGACCATTGAAGGTAGAGGCAAGCACTGGCAGGGCGAACACGGCATTATAGGCGATCGAGCCGGCATCGAGTTGGCCATAACGGGCCTTTAGGTCGATCTCAGTCTTGTCACTGATCTCGGCAACAATGCGGCCATTGAGGTTGTAGCCGTCAAAGCGGTCGAGCGAGCTCTTGCCAAGCGTGTTTTGATAGAAGCCATCGGTCTTGCGGGTGTCGGCCGAAAAACTGGCAGCAATCTTGTCATCCAGCGGGCCAGCAATACGAACCTTGGTGGTGACCGAATTATTATTGCCAACCGCGACGCTGGCAGAGCCTTGCAGGGTCTGGCCGGGCTTTTCGGTGGTGACGATAATGGCGCCTGCGGCGGCATTACGACCATAGACAGCGCCCTGTGGGCCCTTGACGATTTCGATCTGGCGCAGATCGCTGAATTCACGATTAAAAGCGCCGGGATTGGCCATTTGCACGCCATCGATCACGAAGGCGAAAGAGGCTTGCGCATCGCGCGCACTGTTGACGCCGCGGATATTGACCTGGGCATCGCCCTGTTCAGCGGCCTGAACCAGGCTGACGCCGGGGACGAGGGCGACAAAGTCTTGCGCACGCTGAACGCCAGCGGCCTTCAGGGTCGAGGCGGTCAGGGCTGACACTGCAGCCGGAACATCCTTAAGGTTTTCAGCGCGTTGACGCGCGGTGACGACGATTTCTTCAATGCCGCCGGAAGCGGGTGCGGTCGCGGTTTGAGCCTGGGCCAGACCAGCCGTTGCTATGGCAAAAAGCGAAACCCCGCTGATGGCCACTGTTTTAAACGATGTCTTCATGTAAACTTCCCCTCTGGTGGTGATTTGTTTTTGGATTGTATGCGATCTCGAGCCAATCTGGGCTGGATTAAACAAAAATCGGTGCGATTTATCGCGAGCGTGATATTCTTGTATACAAATCCGAGGGCCGTCAAGGTTGCCGCGCACCAAAGCCTAATGGGAGGTATGTTTTGTCGACCGTAAGCGCGCTGGCCTATAAGGCGATCCGCGCCCTGATCCTAGAGGGCCGCTTCATCCCAGGCGAGCGCCTCAAGGAGGAAGAGCTAACAGACCTTTGCGGCGTGTCCCGTACACCGGTGCGCGAGGCGCTTCGGCGACTAGCCCTTGAGGGTCTGGTCGTCCTAACCCCGCATCAGGGCGCCCAGGTCGCCGAGATTGGCGAGGTTGAACTGCAAGAAATCTATGCTCTGCGCGCCATGATCGAAAGCCATGCCGCAGGCCGCGCCGCCAAACGCATTGCCCTATCGGCCATTGCGCGGTTGAAAGTGCTGGCCGGCCAGATGGAAGAGGCTGTGGCCCAGGCCGTGCGGCGCAGGCAAACCAAGCTCTATGAGCGCTATACCTCGGCCAATAGTGAATTTCATCGCATCATTATGGAGGCAGCGGATAGCCCGCGCCTGTCGGCCATGGCGACCTTGGTGGTCGAGGTGCCCTTGATCTTGCGCACCCTGGCCCGCTATTCCGAAAGCGAGCTGAGCCGGTCCTTGCATCATCATCGTGAATTGATCGAGGCGTTTGAGGCCCGGGACGAAGATTGGGCCAGCTCGGTCATGCGCTGCCATATTCGCGCCGCGGCCCAGGCCGTGGTGCGCCCAGAGGGCGAACCCGAGGCTGCCCAAAACGACCAGGCCCAACCTCTGGGCCTGGTGGGTTAAAGATCGCCAAATCTTCCCCTTTGGGGGAAGGCGGAAGGGGAATAGGAAAGGGGGCCGCCTTTCGACGACCCCCGCCTTATACTAGTAACGCAGCTTGATTTCCGCGCCCCAGATCCGGGGCGGATTGATAAAGCCGGTTAGGTTGTTGAAATCGACGCCGCCAACCAGGCGAACCTCGTCGGTAATATTGCGGCCATAGACGGTGAATTCCGTCTTGCCGTCTGCGGTGACATAGCCGGTACGCACGCCGCCTTCCCAATAGCCGTCCACCACATATTCCTTGGACGTATAGAGGAAGAAGTTGGTCTCGCCCTTATAGGCCCAGTCCGTATAGACAAACACTTCGCCGCCCGAGGCCAGCGGATAGCTGTAGCGCCCGGTCAGGTCGATGATCCATTCCGGGGCATTGGGGAAGCTATTGCCATTGATCTTGGCCAATGTGGTCAAGGTCGGAACGGTCACAATCACGGTTGGGTCGGTGACCGTGCAGCCGCCGCCGCAAGGGGCGACGGTTAGGTTGGCGTCCTTGATCTCGGTATGGTTATAGGAAACCGCTGCCGTCAGGGCCAGGTGCTCGATCGGACGCAGTTCAGTCTCAAGTTCAAAGCCATAGCCCTCGCCCTTCTTGGCATTGAGCAATTGGTTGAAATTGCCTGCGCCGCCAATGGCCGTCAGTTGCTGGTTCTTGATCTCGTAATAGAAGCTCGAGGCATCCAGCCGCAGCTTGCTATCCAAAAGCGTCGATTTGACACCGGCTTCATACGAGGTGACAAATTCCGACCGCGCGGTCGTGACCACATCGCCGAACAATAGGCGGCCCTGCAGGCTGGGTGCGCGGAAGCCGCGGGCAATGCGCCCATAGACGTTTGCGTCCTCAGTGACTTCATAGACGGCCGAGACATCCCAGCTCACCGCCGAGTCGCCGACGCTCTTCTTGACGGTTGGCAGGGCGACGCCGGCAGGAAGCGGGCTGGCCGTACGGAAGCCGGATAAATCCTTGGAATCGTCGGAATAACGCAGGCCGCCAGTCAGGGTCAGCTTATCGCTGGGCTTATAGGTCGCCGACCCAAACAGGGCCCAGGCCGTGGTGTCTTGCTTTTGATTGGCATAGCCGTTTTGCCCAGCGCCAAACAGGCTGTCAAAGCTATAGGACGAGATCTTGACGTTCTCGTTAAAGCTATAGGCCCCGACCTGCCAATAGAGCTTTTCCTTGGCACTGTTGGACAGACGCACTTCCTGGCTAAATTGGCTCAGGCCGTCGACGGCATCGGCAGTCTCGGAGCTGAACGGAATAAAGCCTGGGCCAAACGGTGGGGCATAAGAGGCGCCAAAGCCGCCATCAATATCGCCGCGGCCATAGAATTTGGCATGCTCATAGCCAGTGACCGAGGTCAGGGTCAGGCCGCCCATGTCATAAGAGACATTGGCCGTTGCGCCATAGGTCTCGAGCGTCTGGTTATTGCCAGAGCCCCCATCATAATAGACCTTTTTCGGATCAAACCCGGCCACGAAATCATTGGTGCCGGGTTTAATGATATTGGCCCGGAACAGTTGCGATGTGCCGCGCAGCTTGCGGCCATGCAGGTTTAGATTGGCATCGAGTTGGGAATCTTCATACCGAAGCTGCACCCGCCCGGCCTGGTCGCGATAATCGCCAAGCGTCTTGCCGCCGCCAAGCTTGGCATTGGTCACCCAATCGCCCTGGGTCTGGGAAAGCACCGAAGCACGCGCCGACCATCCGGGTGCCAAGGCCCCGCCGACGGCGGCTTCAAAATCAGTGCCATTAAAGGACCGCACGCCAAGCTTGGCATAGCCGCCAAAGGTCTCGCTTGGCTTGACGCTGTCAAACTTAACCACGCCGGCTGGCGTATTGCGGCCAAACAGGGTGCCCTGAGGCCCGCGCAGGACTTCAATGCCCTTAACGTCAAAGACCGGAAAGCCCTTCAGAATCGGATTTTCATAGACCACGTCGTCATAGACCAGCGACACGGGCTGCGAGGCGTTCAGATCAAAATCGGTATTGCCAAGGCCGCGGATATAAAAGCGCGGAAAGGTGCGTCCAAACGAGGACTCCACGACCAGGCTCGGGACGCGCGCTGACAGAAAGCTGATATCCAGGCCGCCAGAACTGGCCGCCTCAAGACCCTGACCAGCCATGACCGTGACCGAGACGGGGACGTCCTTGACCTGCTCTTCGCGTTTGCGGGCCGTAACGACGATCTGATCAATCGCGCCCTCATTGGCGCCAGCTGCGGTTTGGGCGCTGGCCATGCCCGCTGTGCTGAAAAGGCTCAAGGCAGC
>CANGEH010000077.1 GCA_947452665.1 Caulobacteraceae bacterium | reverse complement strand
TTTCGCGCAACCTCGAAGAGACCCTGCATAAGGCCGTCGCCTTCGCCAACCAGCGTAAGCATGAATATTGCACGCTAGAACATTTGCTTCTGTCCCTGTCCGAGGATCAGGACGCATCCAATGTGATGCAGGCCTGTGACGTCGACATTACGGGCCTGCGCAAGAGCCTGACCGAGTATCTGGATGTCGAGCTGAAATCCTTAATCGTAGAGGATAGTGATGACGCCAAGCCAACGGCAGGTTTCCAGCGGGTCATTCAGCGGGCGGTCATTCACGTCCAGTCCTCTGGCCGCGATGAGGTGACAGGCGCTAATGTCCTGGTCGCCATCTTCTCCGAGCGCGAAAGCCATGCGGCCTATTTCCTGCAAGAGCAGGACATGACCCGCTATGACGCGGTCAATTATATCGCCCATGGCATAGCCAAAAAGCCCGGCGCATCCGAGCCGCGGCCCGTCAAGGGCTCTGCCGACACTGAGGATGGCGAGCGGCCGGCCGCCAAGCCTTCGGGCGATGCGCTCGAGGCCTATTGCGTCAACCTGAATGAGAAGTCGCGTCAGGGTAAGGTGGACCCCTTGATCGGTCGCACGGCCGAGGTCGACCGCGCCATCCAGATCCTGTGTCGCCGGACCAAGAATAATCCTTTGCTGGTCGGTGATCCGGGCGTTGGCAAGACGGCGATTGCTGAGGGACTGGCGCGCAAGATCGTCAATCACGAAGTGCCAGAAGTCTTGGCGGGCGCGACCATATTCAGCCTGGATATGGGCTCGCTTCTGGCTGGGACCCGCTATCGCGGTGATTTCGAAGAGCGGATCAAGCAGGTGATGAAGGAGTTGGAGGCCCATCCCAACGCTATTCTGTTCATCGACGAGATTCACACCGTTATCGGGGCCGGTGCCACGTCGGGCGGGGCCATGGATGCGTCCAACCTGCTTAAGCCTGCCCTGGCTTCGGGCACGCTGCGTTGCATGGGCTCGACCACCTATAAGGAGTTTCGCCAGCACTTTGAAAAGGACCGCGCATTGGTGCGCCGGTTCCAGAAGATCGATGTCAATGAGCCAAACATTGAGGACTCCATCAAGATCCTCAAGGGCCTGAAATCCTATTATGAGGACTTTCATAAGCTCAAATATACCAATGACGCCATCAAGGCGGCGGTCGAGCTATCGGCGCGTTACATTACCGATCGCAAGCTGCCCGATAAGGCGATTGATATCATCGACGAGGCCGGGGCCTCGCAAATGCTGGTGCCCGAGGCCAAGCGCAAAAAGACGCTGGGCGTCAAGGAGATCGAGGCCATTGTCGCCAAGATCGCCCGTATCCCGCCCAAGTCCGTGTCCAAGACTGATGCTGAGTCGCTGAAAAGCCTTGAGGCGGATCTCGAGCGGGCCGTGTTTGGCCAGGGCCCGGCGATCAAGCAACTCTCCAGCGCCATGAAGATGGCCAGGGCCGGGCTGCGCGATCCGCAAAAGCCAATAGGCTGCTATCTGTTCTCTGGCCCCACCGGGGTTGGCAAGACCGAGGCGGCCAAGCAATTGGCCATGACGCTTGGCATTGAGCTTTTGCGCTTTGATATGAGCGAATATATGGAGCGGCACACGGTAAGCCGCCTGATCGGCGCGCCGCCCGGCTATGTCGGACACGATCAGGGCGGACTTCTGACCGATGCGGTTGATCAGCATCCGCATGCCGTGGTCCTGCTCGACGAGATCGAAAAGGCTCACCAGGACGTTTATAACATCCTGCTCCAGGTCATGGATCACGGCGTCCTGACCGATGCCAATGGCAAGAAGGTCGACTTCCGTAATGTGGTCTTGATCATGACCACCAATGCCGGGGCGGCTGACAGCCAGCGCAATGTCATCGGCTTTGGTCGTGGCAAGGCCGAGGGCGAGGATGAGGCGGCGATCAAGCGGATCTTCTCACCCGAATTCCGTAACCGTCTGGACTCGGTCGTGGCCTTCAAGCCGCTCACCGCGGACATTATCCGTCAGGTCGTGCACAAGTTCGTCATGCAGCTTGAGGTCCAGTTGGCCGATCGCGGCGTGACGATCGAGCTGGCTGACGATGCCGCCGACTGGCTGGCCAAGAACGGCTTTGATGAGCTTTATGGCGCAAGGCCCCTGGCCCGCGTGATTCAGGAGCATATCAAGATGCCTCTGGCCGACGAGCTTCTGTTCGGCAAGCTGGTCAAGGGCGGCCATGTCAAGGTCAAGCTGATCGACGGCAAGATCGGCTTTGACATCGAAACCGGCAAGGGCGGCACATCTGCCACCGAAACCGACGAGGCTGAGCCTGAAATGGCGGGTTAAAACAAACCCTCTCTCCCTTCCCTGATTTTGGGGAGGGGAGGGCTAGCGCCGGTACGTAACCACCCCAGTCCGGGCCGCCAGCTTGTCATACAGGGTCTGGGCAGACGTGTTGTCCTTGTCCGTGACCCAATAGACGCGGTCTAGGCCAAGCTTATCGGCGCGGGCATAGACCGCCTCGATCAGGGCGCGGCCAACGCCGCCGCCGCGCACATTGGCGCTGACATAGAGGTCTTCGAGATAACAATAACCCTGGCGCGACCAGGTCGAGGCATGGACTAGGCTATTGACTAGACCCACCAGTTGGCCGTCCTGTTCGGCGACGAGGCCGAAAAACGGATGGGCCTCGTCGATCAGGCGGGCAAAGGTCAAGTCGGTAATGGCAGGGTCCAGATCCTCTTTGTAGAAATCCAGATAGCCCTGCCAAAGCCGGTCCCAGGCTGCACGATCCGCAGCCCTAAGGTCACGAACTGTGCAGCCTGTGGTCATGGTTTAGGCCATGGCCGTGGTGAGGTTTTCAGCGATCTTGTCGATAAAGCCTTCGGTGGTTAGCCAGCCTTGTTTGTCGCCAACCAAAAGCGCCAGGTCCTTGGTCATATGGCCCTGTTCGACGGTCTCGACGCAGACCTTTTCTAGGGTCTCAGCAAAGCGGGACAGTTCGGCATTGCTGTCGAGCTTGGCGCGGTGCTTGAGGCCTTGGGTCCAGGCAAAGATCGAGGCGATGGAATTGGTCGAGGTTGCCTCGCCCTTTTGATGCTGGCGATAGTGACGCGTCACCGTGCCGTGGGCGGCCTCGGCTTCAACCACCTTGCCGTCCGGGGTCATTAGGACCGAGGTCATCAGACCCAAAGAGCCAAAGCCTTGAGCGACCGTGTCGGACTGGACATCGCCGTCATAATTCTTACAGGCCCAGACAAAGCCGCCGGACCATTTCATCGCCGCGGCCACCATGTCATCAATCAGGCGGTGCTCATAGGTGATGCCAGCGGCCTTGAAAGCGGTCGCAAATTCGGCATCGAACACTTCCTGGAACAGGTCCTTAAACCGGCCATCATAGGCCTTGAGGATGGTGTTCTTGGTCGACAAATAGACGGGGTATTTGCGTTGCAGGCCATAGGCGAGCGAGGCGCGGGCAAATTCGCGGATCGACTCGTCCAGATTATACATGCCCATGGCCACGCCGCCGCCGGGATAGGTAAAGATCTCGTGCTCGATGACCTTTCCGTCGTCACCGACAAAGGTCATGGTCAGCTTGCCGGGGCCGGGCACGACAAAGTCGGTGGCCTTGTATTGGTCGCCAAAGGCGTGACGGCCGATAATGATCGGCTGGGTCCAGCCGGGGACGAGGCGCGGCACGTTCTGGCAAATGATTGGCTCGCGGAACACAACGCCGCCTAGGATATTGCGGATGGTGCCATTGGGCGACTTCCACATTTTTTTCAGGCCAAATTCGGCGACGCGCGCCTCGTCGGGCGTGATGGTGGCGCACTTGATGCCGACGCCGTGCTTTTTGATGGCATTGGCCGCATCGATCGTCACCTGATCGTCAGTGGCGTCGCGATGTTCCATGCTCAGGTCATAATAGTCGATATCGAGATCCAGGAAGGGGAAGATCAGCTTGTCCTTGATCAGCTTCCAGATAATGCGGGTCATTTCATCGCCGTCGAGATCGACGACCGGATTGGCAACTTTAATCTTGGCCATATTGGGCTCCCGTAAAAAGGGGCGCGATCTCATGCAAGGCACACAGGGCCTTGCCGCTCGCGACGACAGGGCTATAGACCGCTGCGCGGCGGTGAGCAATCGTGCCTTGTTAGGCTTGCCCATTTGTCTGGGGATTTGCTTCTGAGCCCATCCTCGGCTATCGCGGGGCGTGAGCGAACTTGTCCCCCCTTGCGTCATACTGAACGCGCCGCAATTGGCCGAGAATATCGGGGCGGTGGCGCGCGTCATGGCCAATTTTGGCCTCTATGATCTGCGTCTGGTCAGGCCGCGCGATGGCTGGCCGCAAAAGCGGGCCTGGGCCAGCGCCTCGGGCGCGGACTGGCCGCTGGATAATGCCAAGGTGTTTGACCGGCTAGAGGATGCCTGCGCCGATCTGCATCTTTTATATGCCACAACGGCGCGCCCCCGTGAGGCCAGATTGCCGGTGATCACACCGCGCCAGGGCGCGGCTGAGCTAAGCCTAGCTGTGCGCGCGGGCGAAAAGGTTGGCCTATTGTTTGGCGGTGAGCGGGCAGGGCTAGAGACGCTGGATATTGCGCTTTGCCAGGCCATTATCACCATACCGATTGACCCCAAGTTTCGGTCGCTCAATCTGGCCCAGGCCGTAGCCCTGAACGCCTATGAGTGGCGTCTGACCCTGGATGATTCACCGCCTGCGGCATTTGACGAGGTCGCGCCGCCTGCGGACCATGGCGTGGTGCTTGGATTTTATGAGCATCTGGAAAAAGAGCTGGATACGTCGGGCTTTTTCTTTCCGCCGGAAAAGCGGCCCTCTATGATCCGAAACCTTCGCGCCGTATTTGCCCGCTCTCGCCTGTCAGAGCAGGAGGTGCGCACCCTGCGCGGCGTCGTAACCGCCCTGACCCGGGGCCGCGGCCAGGTTCTGGCGCGCATGGCCAGGGCGACGGCTTTTGCGGCCAAGACCAAGACACCCAACCAAGGACAAGACGATGAGCGAGATTGAAACCCTAGGCCAACACCGCGTTCACGGCGGCACCTTGACCTATGTGCGCCATAATTCAGCCGCGACCAGCACAGCCATGCGGTTTTCGATCTTTGTGCCAGACGGCAAGGGGCCGTTCGCGACGGTGATCTGGCTGTCGGGCCTGACCTGTACAGAAGAAAACTTTACCGCCAAGGCCGGGGCCTATGGCGCTGCTGCTGCGCTAAAGCTGATTGTGGTTGCGCCCGATACCAGCCCGCGCGGCGAAGGCGTTGCCGATGATGCCGCCTATGATCTGGGCCAGGGCGCAGGCTTTTATATCAATTCTACTCAGGCGCCTTGGGCCCCGCATTTCCAGATGGAAACCTATATTACCCGCGACCTGATTGCGGCGGTCGATGCCAATTTCCCAACCGACCCAGCCCGGCGCGGCGTCAGTGGCCATTCCATGGGCGGACATGGGGCCCTGACTCTGGCCTTGAAATATCCAGACCTGTTCAAGTCGGTGTCCGCCTTTTCGCCCATCGTCTCGCCGACCCGCTGTGATTGGGGCCGCAAGGCCTTTGGAGCCTATTTGGGGCCGGACGAGGCGCATTGGGCCGCGCATGATGCCTGCCTTCTGATCGAGGCTGGGGCCGGGGCAAGCTTTGACGACATACTGATTGATCAGGGGCTGGCCGACAATTTCCTCGAAAACCAGCTTAAACCAGAATTAGTCGAGGCGGCAGCGGCCAAGGCGGGTCGCAAGGTCACAGTGCGCCGCCAGGCCGGGTATGATCATTCCTATTTCTTCATTACCAGCTTTATTGCCGATCATCTGGCCTTTCATGCCGCGCGTCTGAAGGCCTAGGCTTTTTATGGACTGAAATCAGCAGGGGTGGGCACGCGCCCTATCGCCCGCCCCTGCGAACAAGGTTAGAAGATCAACCCATGAGCAAGATTCCCCCGCCCGCCGCCGCCGCCAAGTCTATGGCTGATTATGCCCGCGAATTTGGCCTAAAGGCCGAAGAATATGACCTGGTCCTGACCCGGTTGGGCCGCGAGCCCAATCTGGTGGAGCTTGGCGTGTTTAGCGTGATGTGGAGCGAGCACTGCTCCTATAAGTCGTCGCGCAAGCATTTGCGCAAGTTTCCGGTCACGGGTCCGCGCGTCCTGCTGGGTCCGGGGGAAAATGCCGGTGTGATCGATATTGGCGACGGCCAGGCGGCTGTGTTCAAGATGGAATCGCACAACCACCCCTCCTATATCGAGCCCTATCAAGGTGCAGCCACCGGCGTTGGCGGCATTATGCGCGATGTCTTCACCATGGGCGCGCGGCCGATTGCCCTGCTCAATGCGCTGCGGTTCGGCGAGCCGTCCCACCCCAAGACCCGGCGTCTGGTCTCAGGCGTGGTTAGCGGTATTGGCGGCTATGGCAATTGCGTCGGCGTGCCGACCGTGGGCGGCGAGACCCAGTTTCATGCCGGCTATAATGGCAATATCCTGGTCAATGCCATGTGTGTTGGCCTAGCCGATGCCGACAAGATCTTTTTGTCTGCGGCCCCAGCGCCTGGCCTGCCCGTGGTTTATTTTGGCTCCAAGACCGGCCGCGACGGTATTCATGGCGCAACCATGGCCTCGGCCGAGTTTGACGAGGATTCCGAAGACAAGCGCCCGACCGTTCAGGTTGGCGATCCGTTCGCCGAAAAATTGCTGATCGAGGCAACGTTGGAACTCATGGGGCTTGGCGCGGTTGCCGCCATTCAGGACATGGGGGCTGCGGGCCTAACCTCATCCTCGGTCGAGATGGCCGGGCGCGGTGGCCTTGGTATTGCGCTGGATCTTGATGCTGTACCGCAGCGTGAAGAGGGCATGAGCGCCTATGAAATGATGCTGTCGGAAAGCCAGGAGCGGATGCTGGCCATCCTCAAGCCCGGCCGCGAGCCCGATGCTTACCGCGTCTTCGAAAAATGGGGTCTGGATGCGGCCGTGATCGGTTGGACCACCGATACCGGACGGATTGTGCTAAAGCATAAGGGCGAGGTGGTGTGTGATCTGCCGCTCGGCCCCCTGGCCGATGATGCGCCGCTCTATGATCGCCCCTGGGTCCAACCGGAGCTTCAGCCGCGCCTAACCCCCGAACAGGTGCCAGCCCCAACCGACTGGCGCGCTTGCGTCTTGGCGCTGCTATCCACGCCGGACATGGCTTCCAAGCGTTGGCTTTGGGAGCAGTATGACCGCCATGTTATGGCAGACACCCTAGCCGATAGCGCCACCAGCGCTGATGCCGGCATGGTCCGCGTTCATGGCACCCGCAAGGCTCTGGCCATGACCAGTGACTGCACGCCGCGCTATGTCCAGGCTGATCCCTATGAGGGCGGCAAACAGGCTGTGGCCGAGGCTTGGCGCAATCTGACGGCTGTGGGCGCTGAGCCCATCGCGATTACGGATAATCTCAATTTCGGCAATCCTGAGCGCCCTGAAATTATGGGCCAGATTGTTCGGGCCATTGATGGCATGGCCGAGGCCTGCCGAGTTCTGGACTTCCCCGTCGTGTCGGGAAATGTATCGCTTTATAACGAGACCAATGGCGCCGCCATTCCCCCAACCCCCACGGTTGGGGCTGTGGGCCTACTTGCCGACTATGGTCGCAGGGCTGGGTATGGCGGTTTGCAGGATGGCCAGACCCTAGTCTTGATCGGCGCCTCGACCGGCGAGTTGGGCGCATCCATCTATTTGCGCGACCTTTTGGGCCGCGAAGAGGGCGCGCCGCCGCCGGTCGATCTGGCACAGGAACGCCGCAATGGCGATCTGGTGCGGGGCCTGATCTTGGATGGCCTGACCACAGTGGTGCATGACCTGTCCGATGGCGGCCTATTGATCGCGGCGGCGGAAATGGCCATGGCCTCGCATATGGGCGTGTTCTTGACCTTGCCCGGCGACCTGCCCGACCATGCGCAATTGCTGGGTGAGGACCAGGCCCGGTATCTGGTCGCCTTGTCGGCCGGTGATCTGGACACGCTCGATAGTCGCGCCGCGGCGGCTGGCGTGCCTTATGGGGTGATTGGTCAGGCCGGGGGTTGTGAACTGGCGGTCTCGGGTCTGGCCGGGCTCTTGTTTGCCCTCGATCTTGATGATCTGCGCGCAGCCCATGAGGCCTGGATGCCCGCCTATATGGACGCCCCAGCCTAAACGATCTGGGTTTAGAGTTTAAAAGGTTTCAATCCATGCCCATGCCCGCCTCCGCCTTGGAAGCCGATTTAAGAGAAGCCTTCCCCGATGCCGTGATCGAGATTCAGGATCTGGCCGGGGATGGTGATCATTATAAGGCGCGGATTGTGTCCTCAGCCTTTGCGGGCCTTAGCCGGGTGCGGCAACATCAACTGGTCTATGCGGCGCTCAAGGGCAAGATGGGCGGCGCCCTGCATGCCCTGGCGCTGGAGACAGCGGCGCTAGCGGTCCAGGACTAGGGCCTTTATCTGCTGGCGGTCAGGCCTTGCCCTTGACCGGGACACCAAGGCTCCCTAGCTCTAAAGCAATCCAATCAAGAGACATGATCATGACCGACACCGTCCCCAATTCGGCCGCCGACTTTATCGCCAAGACTGTCGCAGAACAGCCCGTGGTCTTGTTCATGAAGGGTGTGCCCGATCAACCGCGCTGCGGCTTCTCGGCCGTGGTCGTGCAGATACTGGATCATTTGGGCGTTGAATTTGTCGGGGTTGACGTCTTGCAAGA
>CANGEH010000076.1 GCA_947452665.1 Caulobacteraceae bacterium | reverse complement strand
TCTGGATGGGGCCCAGGTCGCAGAACAGGCCCTGATCGACAGTCTGGCGCGCGGGCGCATGCATCATGCCTGGCTCTTGATCGGGCCAGAAGGGGTGGGCAAGGCAACCTTTGCCTATCGCGCGGCGCGACGGCTATTGGGGGCAAGGCCTGCGCCTGAATTTGGCCTATTGGGATCCGCGCCCGAGGATCCGGTCAGTCGTCTGGTCGCTGGCCGGGCCCATCCCGATCTCATGGTGCTGGAGCGCCAGGTCGAGGACGGCAAGACCAAGAAATATATCAGCGTCGATGAGGCTAGGGCCCTGCCGGATTTTTTCTCGCGCTCTCCGGCCATGGCACCTTATCGGGTGGCGATTATTGATGCTGTCGATGACATGAATGCCAATGCGGCTAATGCCGTGCTCAAGACCCTAGAAGAGCCGCCGCCGCGCGGGGTGGTGTTCTTGGTCTCCAGTGCACCGGGGCGGCTCTTGCCGACCATTCGCTCGCGGTGCCGACGCCTGATCTTTGCGCCCTGGGATGAGGGCCGCCTAACCGATTACGCCATGACGCGCACCGGCCATGATTTCGAAAGCGCCCAGCGTCTGGCCCAGATGGCCAAGGGTGCACCGGGGCGGGTAATGGATATGGCGGCGGGTAATGCCTTGGCCATGGATCAATTGGCTAAGGATCTGTTGCAGCGCCTACCCATTATTGATGATGTCGAGATCTTGGGCCTAACCGAGGGTTTTCGAGGCGCGGAAGGCGCTAACCGATTTAGCCTCTTGATGGACCGACTGGCTGACCAGATCCATGGCATGGCTATGGACAGTGCCTTGGCCGGTCAGTTGACGCCTGGCCTCGATCAATGGGCTCAGGCCTGGGACAGCTTGACTGGCTTGCCGCCACAGGTGGAGGGCTTAAATCTTGATCGCAACGACGCGCTCTGGACCGTATTGACCCAATTGCGCGCCGCCGCCCGCCTATGATCTGGACCAGCTCGCCATGTTGATCGACAGCCATGTGAACCTTCACGCCCCGCAATTTGCCGAGGACCAGGGCGAGGTGATTGATCGCGCCCGCGCCGCGGGCATTGCCATGATGGTGACGATCTGTGACCGGGTCAGTGCGTTTGACGCCGTCCATGGCGTGGCCATGGCCCATAATGATATCTGGTGCAGCGTGGGAACACATCCGCATGAAGCTAAGGAAAATCTGGAACTTACAAGCCAAACCTTAGTTGAACTATCCAATAGGTCCAAGGTGGTTGGCATTGGCGAGACCGGGCTGGATTTTTTCTATGACTATAGCCCGCGTGATGTGCAGGCGGCCATATTTCGGCAGCATATTGCGGCGGCGCGGCAAACTGGGCTGCCCCTGATCGTCCATACTCGCGACGCCGATGAGATGATGGGCGATATGCTGGAAGAGGAATATGCCAAGGGCCCGTTCAAGATCTTGCTGCATTGTTATACCAGCGGCGCGGAGCTGGCGCGGCGCGGCGCGGCCTTGGGGGCATGGTTTTCGGTGTCTGGCATTGCCACATTTAAGGCGGCGGGGGATGTTCGGGACGTGATTGCGCAAATGCCGGCCGACAAGATTATTGTCGAGACCGACTGCCCCTATCTGGCGCCCATGCCCATGCGCGGGCGGCGCAATGAACCGGCCTTTTTGCCGCATATCTTGGCCAAGCTTGCCGATATTCGCGGCTGGGGCCTCGACGAGGCCGAGCAACGCACCGAGGCTGCGTTTTTTGATCTGTTCCACACCATACCCAGACCTAGCCTATCGGGACTAACGGCATGAGCGGGCAACTGGAATATACGCTGCTTGGCTCAGGCTCATCGGCGGGCGTGCCACGGGCGGACGGGGCCTGGGGCGCATGTGATCGGAATGAGCCACGCAATCATCGCTCGCGCTGTTCGATGATGGTGCGGCGCTTATCGGGGCAGGGGGCCAAGGCCGACACCACGGTCCTGATCGACACCTCGCCCGATCTTCGTCTGCAAAGCGTGCGGGCAGGGATCGGCCGTCTGGACGGCGTGCTGATGACCCATGACCATGCCGATCAGGCGCATGGCATAGATGATTTGCGCGCCTTTGCCCTGATCCAGCGCCAGCGCATTCCGGTGCATATGGACGAGGCAACCCACGCCACCTTGCTGCGCCGGTTTGA
This sequence comes from Caulobacteraceae bacterium, assembly GCA_947452665.1. GTDB lineage: Bacteria > Pseudomonadota > Alphaproteobacteria > Caulobacterales > Caulobacteraceae > CAISGS01. The sequence continues at coordinate 6,684 of CANGEH010000076.1, read as the reverse complement.
CTATATCTTCCACAGCCAAGGCGGTTATCCGGCGATTTGTGACCCGCACCTTATCCCAGAGCATGGCACAGACTGGCAGATTAACGGCCCGTCGGGCGCCATCCCCATTACCACCTTTGATCAGGATCACGGCAGCGTCCGCAGCGTTGGTTATCGCATGGGCGATGTGGCCTATTCCAGCGATGTGGTCGATCTGGACCCTGCGGCCTTTGCCGCGCTCGCCGGGGTCAAGGTCTGGATTGTCGATGCCCTGCGCTATATTCCGCACCCAACCCATGCACACCTGGACAAGGCGCTGGAATGGATCGCCCAGCTAAGGCCTGAGCGGGCCATATTAACCAATATGCATATAGATATGGACTATAATGCGGTTACGGCCCGTCTGCCCGAGGGCGTCGAGGCCGGATACGATGGTTTACGATTTACCGTTTAAGGTTTAGCGTGTTAGCGCTTCATCCGGAGCGTGAATTTGGGGGCGGGACCATGACGGCAGCGCAGAAGCGTCGCCCTGTACGTCCAGCGGCTATGATCGCTCGGGTCCTGTATGTTGTTTTGTGTCTGGCCGCCATTGCCGGACTGTTCAATGAAATCGGCACGGTTGCGCACCTGATCTTGGTTTTCTTGATCATTAGCCCGATCCTTGCTCGGCTCTTAACCCTTTTAGTGACCTGGCTAAGGCAGGGTTTTCCGCGCTCAGAACGGCCAGGCCCGGCGCCCAATGACTATTTGCTTGCGCATGATCCGCTGCGCCGTGCCAAGCGGCCCCGCCCGCGACAGCCCGTCTCGGCCGATCTGTTTGTAATCGTGGCCGGCGCGGTCATGGCCGTGGTCAGTGTCTGGGGATTTGTTCAGAGCGCGCAATCTGCCACCCATGGCCCCAGTTGGTTCATCTTCCCGCTGTTTTGGGGGGTATTTGACCTATTATTGCCGTTTATTCGCAAAGACTAAAGCAGCGAGCGCCGATCCTGCGTCAAACCATACCGAGCCCAGTGTCGGATTTGTACAACATGGCAAGCCCGTTCGCCGCCTATAGTCTCGATCGCACTCGTGTCGGGGGAATCGCAATGCCTGAGCTAGTCCTGAGCCCATCATGATCTCTGCCCTTGACATATTTCGCATCGGGATTGGCCCGTCCAGCTCGCACACAGTGGGGCCCATGCGGATCGCCGCGCGGTTCCTCAGCCACCTGGAGCGGCGTGGGCTTTTGGACGCTGTGGCGCGGATCGAGGCCCAGACCCAAGGCTCGCTGGCCTTTACTGGCAGCGGTCACCGAACCCCCGAAGCCATTATGCTGGGCCTGATGGGCTTTGCGCCCGAAACCACTGACCCGAGCCAGGCCGAGGCGGCTCTGATCGATCTGGCCGCAACCCAGGCCCTGACCCTGCCGGGGGGGCGGGCTATTGCGTTTGACGCCGCCACTGACCTGGTGGCCGATTTCACGACCGTGCCAGACCTACACCCCAATGGCTTGCGGCTTTTGGGGTTTGATGCAGCGGGCGGCGTCTTGGCCGACAAGGTCTATTATTCCACCGGCGGCGGCTTTGTTGCCAGCCATCGCCAGCTCGCCACGCCCGCCGAAAACGATCTGGTCAGCGGCGGGCCGAGCGGCGACATGGCGTTTGGCTCGGGCGCAGAGCTCTTGGCCCTATGCGCCGCCCACAATACCGATATGGCCTCCATCTTGCTGGCCAATGAGGATCTGCGCCGCCCGCGCGCCGAAACTCAGGCCGCCCTTGATGCGATCGCTGAGGCCATGGCCGCCTGTATTCAGCGCGGACTAGAGCAGGGCGGCACCTTGCCCGGCGGCCTGAATGTGCGCCGCCGCGCGCCGGACCTTTATCAAAGGCTGCAGGCCAAGCCGTCCTCGAATGAGCGCGAAACCTTGTTTGACTGGCTCAATGTCTATGCCATGGCGGTGAACGAGGAAAACGCCGCCGGGGGCAGGGTGGTCACCGCCCCAACCAATGGCGCCGCTGGCATCATCCCCTCAGTCCTGCGTTTTTATCTGCTCGATGCCGGGGCTGGGGCTGACAAGGTCCATAGCTTTCTGCTCACCGCCGCTGCGATTGGTATCCTTTATAAACAGCGCGCCTCGATTTCCGGCGCTGAAATGGGCTGTCAGGGCGAGGTGGGCGTGGCCTGTTCCATGGCCGCAGGTGCCCTGGCCGCCGTCTGGGGCGGCACACCCGATCAGGTCTCAAACGCCGCCGAGATCGGCATGGAGCATAATCTGGGCCTAACCTGCGACCCCGTCGGCGGCCTGGTCCAGATCCCTTGTATCGAGCGCAACGCCCTGGCCTCGGTCAAGGCAGCAAACGCCGCGCGCCTGGCCCTGCAAACCCACGAACCGGCCCGCGTCACCCTCGATCAGGTCATAGAAACCATGCGCCAGACGGGTTTGGACATGTCGTCCAAATACAAGGAAACGAGCCAAGGCGGTTTGGCGGTGAATGTGGTGGCGTGTTGAGGGGGGGGCAATCGATAGGCGTATATCCCATTGACATATCCCAGCCAACGCGTATTTCATGGGCGTCCCAAGGATAGTGATGATGTCCCGAACCAACCTGTTTCAGTCCAATCGCACTCAGGCTGTTCGTTTGCCTAAGGATGTGGCGTTTCCGGACGGGGTTCGGGAGGTCACGATCCTGCGGGATGGAGGGCGGCGGATTATTGTTCCGTCTGACCGGGTTTGGGATGACTTTTTTGATGCGCCGGGTGTTGATCTTGGCGAGCGGGACCAGCCGACAGATCAGGTTCGGGAAGGCTTTTGATGCTGCGCTATATGCTGGATACCAACCTGTGTATCCGCGTTCTGCGTGACCGCCCGCAAGGCTTGCGCGATCGGTTTAACACGGAGGCAGATGGCCTCTGTATTTCAACGATTGTCTTGACCGAATTGCTCCACGGCGCGGCAAAATCAGATCGCCCGTCCATAAACCGAGCCAAGGTTGAGCAATTTTCATCCCGGATGGAGGTCTTACCATTTGGCGCCGAGGCTGCAGCCCATGCGGCGGATATTCGCGCAGACCTAGAGCGCAAGGATACGCGGATTGGCGGCTATGATGTTCTGATCGGTGGGCACGCGCGCAGCCTTGGGCTGGTTGTGGTTACGAGCAATCTGGGCGAGTTTTTGCGGATTGAAGGCCTGCGATGCGAGGACTGGCTTGGGTGGTAAGCGGAATAAGGCTTTGGGTGATCTCTCTTGTCACCACATTAGATATTGCCCATAATCTTCCTTAGACGATAATATGATATAGCGTCGCACTCGGGGGGCAATGCGCCCCCAAGTCTAGCCAAACGCCCAGGCTCAACCCGCGACCAAGGCCCAGCAAAGCATTGAGCCTGTGCCAAAGGTTCCCGCTGCGCCGATAAACCTCAAGACATTGGGCTTATTCATGGTCGAAGGCAGGACCATGCCCGCGACATGCAAATAGCGCGCGGCCGTGGCGGCAATCATGGTCCAGACCACCCAGGGCGCTGGATTATGCGCGCCAAGCCACAAGATCAATATGGCCATAAACGGCGCATACTCGGCCGTATTGCCATGCGCCCTCACCCATTTGTGCAGGGTATTGGCCGGGTCGGTCTCATGGCCAATGAATTGGCGCGATCGGCCCCTTAGCGCGGAAATCACCGGGCCAAGTCCGAACAGCAAGGCGCCAAGCGCGGCGACACAGTAAAGCGCAATCGGGTTCATTCGGTAATCCCCTAGTCGGTCTTGATTAGGCCAAGGTCCAATAGGCTTTGGGCCGTGGCGGCAATGGCATCCTCGCGGCTGATCGGGGTCCAGTTCAGCAGGCGCTCGGCCTTGGCCCCGGTAGCATTACGCGGCTTGCCCAGTTCCGGAAGGATCAGGCGGATGGCGGGATCGCGCAGGGCCGCGAGGCGCAAAAGCCAATTTGGCAGTTCGCCGGTCGGGACCTTGGCAGCGGCCGAGCCCATGCGGTCTTTCAGCACCTTGGCAATGCCAGAAAAGCTTAAGAAATCGCCGGAAATGGCCAAGAACCGCTCGCCCTTGACTTCCGGTGCAGTCATGGCGCGAATATGCAAAAGCGCGACATCGCGCACATCGACAATGCCAAACTCAAGCTTGGGACAGCCGGGCAAGGCGCCGCTCATTAGCCGCTGGATCGCCAAGATTGAGCTGGAATAATCGGGGCCAAGCACGGGGCCAAACACGCCGACCGGGTTGATGACGGATAGTTCCATCGCGCCGCCTTCGCGTGCCATAAAGTCCCAGGCCGCGCGCTCGGCAATCGCCTTGGACTTGACATAGGCGCCAATGCCCTTGGCCTCTGGATCAGTCCAGTCGGTCTCATCCAGCACCTTGGTGAGGGCCGTACGGCCATAGCCGATCGCGGCAAAGGACGAGGTCAGGACGACCCGCTTAACGCCCGCATCGCGGGCAGCGCGCAGGACGCGCAAGGCCCCTTCCCTGGCCGGAATAATCAGCTCGTTCTCATCCCTAGGTAGGCCTGGCGGAAACGGCGACGCAATATGCAGGACATAGTCGCAGCCCTTGACGGCTTCGGCCCAGCCGGCATCGCTTTCAAGGTCGGCCTGATGAAACGCGAGCTTGGTCTCGGGGTCCGCGCCGCCTTGTTTAAGCATGGCCATGACATCGGATTGGCGGGCCAGATTACGCACGGTTGTGCGCACCGTATGGCCTTCTGCAATGAGTTGAACCAAGGTATGGGCACCAATAAAGCCCGTGCCGCCTGTGACCAAAACCGTGCTCATACCGCGTCCCCTGCCCGCATTTACCCAGCTAGCCTAACAGCGAATTGATAAGATGCAAACCAGAGTGGTGAGGCTAGGCTCAGGGCGGGACAAGCGGGCTGACACCAAAATCGGCGTATCTAACGGGTCGTAATTTTGGCGCTATTGGCTTGTTCTATCGATGTTATGGTCGCAATTGGCCCAGTCATAAGGAGGTTTGCCATGCGCGCTTTTACCTTGAGCCTTGGTCTAGTCGCCTTACTCCCCAGCCTAGCCAGCGCCGCTGAGCCCGGGCCATTGACGCCTGTGGCCAGTGTGACAGTGACGATTGATTCAGCTTTTGCGAAGGATGAGGGCAAGGCGTACGGACTTGGGGACCTGCAGGACCTTGCCGACACTTTGAAAAAATCGGTCGAGGCGCGGTTGAGCGCCAAGGGCCGACTGACCGCGGGCGCGCCGGATGGCGCAAGAGTCAATCTGGTTCTGGTCGATGCCAAGCCAAACCGGCCAACCTTTAAGCAGATGGCCGACCGGCCGGGCCTGTCCATGCAAAGCTTTGGCATTGGCGGGGCTGAAATCAAGGGCGAACAGGTCATGCCCGGCGGCGGCAAGATCATGCTGGGTTATGCCTGGTATGAGAGCGATATTCGCTGGTCACAGGCCCAGTCGACCTGGGCCGATGCCGAGCGCGCGATAGACGGCTTTGCCCGTAGGCTTGCCGAGGGCGATGCGAGCGTGCCGCCTAAAAAATAGTTGGCTCTGGACGAGTTGACCCTAAACCGGTTTCATAGGCCAAAGCACCGGCCATAGGATCGGGCATTAGGGAAGATTCGTTATGGCAGATACCGGGCAGGCCTCGACGCGACTATCCAATTGGCGACTGAGCGCCTATGCCCTGCCCTGTCTGCCCTTGGCTGCGCTAGGGCTGCCGCTGGTGGTTTACCTGCCAGAATACTATGCCAATGATCTGGGCCTGAACCTGTCGATCGTTGGGGCCACCTTTATGTTGGTACGCATAGTCGATATCATGATTGACCCGTTCATAGGCGCCGCCATGGACCGCTATCGCAGCCGCTTTGGCCGATTCCGCCCAGCCATGCTGCTGGGTGCGCCGCTCTTGGCCATTGGCACCTATATGCTGTTCATGGCGCAAAAGGGCATTGGCCCGGCCTATCTGATCTTTTGGCTGACCGTAACCTATTTTGCCTATTCTCTCGTTGTCATCGCCCACGCGGCCTGGGCTGCGGTATTATCTGGCGATTATGATCAGAGATCGCGGGTCTATTCGTTCTGGCAGGCGGGCAATATTGTTGGCATGATCATGGTCTTGACCCTGCCGACCGTGCTGGAAAAGGTCTATGGCAATAGCCATGGGCAAGGCATACAGGCCATGGGTTGGTTCATTGTCATCCTTTTGCCACTGGCAATTGGTTTTGCCGCCCGCACGGTTGGGGAACCGATCTTGGTGAGCGCGCCCAAGCCGTCAGGGCTTGGTGTCTATTTTGGCCTGTTTCGCAATCCAGAGGTTCGGCGAATTTTAGTCGTTGACCTCGCCATGGGACTTGCGCCCGGTATTACCAGCGCCCTGTTCTTTTTCTTCTTTGAGCAGGTCAAGGGCATGAGCAAGGGTCAGGCTGGCCTTTTGCTCTTATGCTATTTTCTAGCCGGCCTTGCCGGTGCACCGCTATGGAATGCGCTGAGCAAGCAGATTGGTAAGCACAAGACCCTGGCCGCAGCCTGCTTGCTTTATACGGTCACCCAGACAGCCCTGGTGTTTGTGCCCCCACAGCCGATCTGGCTATTGGGCATAGGCCTAGTGCTTGCGGGCCTGCCCTATTCCGCCCCCGGTGTCATGCTGCGCTCCATGATGGCCGATGTCGGTGATGAGGAAAGATTAAGAACCGGCGCGGACCGTACGGGCCTGCTCTATGCGCTGTTTTCGGGCACGGGCAAGATTGGCTATGC
>CANGEH010000075.1 GCA_947452665.1 Caulobacteraceae bacterium | reverse complement strand
TTCTGGCGTTCCAGCCGCGCTGGGTTTTGCGCAAGAAAGCGGTATTGCTTTTGAAATGGGCATTATCCGCAACCATTATGTTGGCCGCACCTTTATTCAGCCAACCCAGGGCGTGCGCGAACTGGGCGTGCGGATGAAGCACAGTCCCAACCGGTCCGTGCTGAAGGGTAAGCGCGTCATCCTGATCGACGATTCCATCGTTCGCGGCACCACCTCGCTCAAGATCGTGCGCATGGTGCGTGAGGCTGGGGCCACAGAGGTACATCTGCGTTCGGCCTCACCGCCCATCCGCTGGCCCGATTTTTACGGCATTGATATGCCCGACCGCGAACACCTGTTGGCCGCCAATAAGTCCCTAGAAGAAATGACCCGCTATCTGGAGGTCGACAGCCTAGGCTTCTTGTCCGTGGACGGGCTTTATTGGGCCATGAAGGCGGGCGCGCGCGACCCAGCCGCACCACAATTTACCGACCATTATTTCACCGGCGACTATCCAACCCGCCTGCTGGACCGCGAAATTGCCGAAGGCCGCAACGACCAGACCGGTCGCCAATTGTCCTTCCTCGTCAGCGCGTGAGTGACGGCGGTCAAGGCCGCCTGAGCGGTCTGGTTCAGAAGCTTCGTATCGATCCCTATATGTTGGCACTTGTCGGCATGGTGGTCTTGGCCAGCCTATTGCCTGCCAGCGGCGCAGCGGCGGTACAACTTGGCCTGGTGACCAAGCTAGCGGTTGGGCTCCTGTTCTTTTTGCATGGGGCACGCCTATCGCCGCAATCGGTCGGGGCGGCGCTTGTGTATTGGCGACTGCATCTGACCATATTGGGCATAAGCTTTGCCGTCTTTCCCTTGATTGGCCTTGGCGCAAGCCATTTGCCGGATGCCATTCTGCCGGCGAGCCTGGCGCAAGGGGTCCTGTTCCTGTGCTGCCTGCCCTCAACCGTTCAATCCGCCATTGCCTTTACCGCTGTAGCGCGCGGCAATGTCGCCGCCGCCGTGGTCGCAGCCTCGGCCTCTAACCTGATTGGGATTGTGGTAACGCCGCTACTTGTTGGCCTCTTGATGCATGCACAGGGCGGCAGCATGTCCTGGACAGCGGTCGAGGCCATATTGGTCCAGCTCTTCTTGCCCTTTGCCCTAGGCCAGGCCCTGCGCCCCTGGATTGGCGGCTTTGTGACCCGGCATAAGGCCAGCCTGACCTATGTCGATCGCGGCTCGATCCTCTTGATTGTCTATAGCGCCTTTAGCAATAGCGTGACCGGCGGCCTTTGGGACAAGATTGCGGGCGCAGATCTGGCACGGCTATTGGTCGTTTGCCTAGCCTTGCTTGGTCTGGTTCTGACGGGCTCAACCCTGATGGCCAGGGCGCTTGGATTTAACAAGATGGACGAGATCGCGATTGTGTTTGCGGCCTCGAAAAAGAGCCTGGCGACGGGTGTTCCCATGGCCGGTATTCTGTTTTCTGCTACAACAGCCGGGGTGATTGTCCTTCCCCTGATGATTTTTCACCAGATCCAGCTGATGGCCTGCGCCTTTCTGGCCCAGCGCTATGGCCAAAGACCCGATGGCGATCAGGATTTGTAAAAGGGCCGCACACCTTTATGCGTGACCTTGGCGCGGCAATCGCTAAAAAGCAGGCCATGAACACCGCAACAGAGTCCAAACCGCTTGCCGGTAAAATTGCCCTCGTCACCGGCGCCACGCGCGGCATTGGCCAGGCGATTGCCCTTGGCTATGCCAAGGCCGGTGCCCATATCATCGCTCTTGGCCGCACCCAGGGCGGGCTAGAGGCGCTGGATGACCAAATCTTTGCCGAGACCGGAGCCCATGCCAGCCTTGTACCGCTGGATCTGATGGATGGCGACGGCATAGACCGGCTGGGCCTTGCGCTTTATGAGCGGTATAAACGCCTAGACATTTTAGTCGGGGCTGCGGGCTATCTTGGCGGCCTGACGCCGGTTGCCCATATTGACCCCAAGCCATTTGACCGGGTCATCGGCATTAATCTGACCGCCAATTATCGCCTGATCCGGGCTATGGATCCCTTATTGCGCGAGTCACCTGCGGGCCGCCTGATCTTTCTGTCGAGCGGCGTTGCCCGCAATCCGCGCGCCTTTTGGGGCCCCTATGCCGCGGCCAAGGCCGGGCTTGAGGCCATGATAGCCTGTTACAGCGATGAGATGGCCAATACGCCGGTTCGCGCCTGTCTGGTCAATCCCGGCCCCATGCGCACCCAGATGCGAAAAGTCGCTTTTCCCGGCGAAGATCCCATGACCCTGCCCGCACCGGAAGAGATCGTACCCCTCATGCTTGATCTTGCCCGTGCGGGTCAGGACCCGCCTTCTGGCTTAGTTGTGTTTAAGGACTGGCAGGCCGGGGCTTAAAAGCCCCCTCCATCGCTCCGCGGTCCCCCTCCCCCAAGGGGGGGGGATTTAGAGGCGGCTTAAGGTTTTCTTGGACCCAAGGGGCGCTTGGTTGCGGCTGGCTTTTTCGGGCCGGTGGAGCGACCAATCATTGGCTTTTTTGGTCCGGTACGCACACCGCCGGGCTTGGATCGGATCACTTGCGCCGTCTTTGCAAGCGCCCGCGCCTTGGCCCGCGGTGATTTGGTGCCGCCGCCTGTGCCCTTGGGCTTAGCCTTGAGCTTGGGAATGGGGGCCTCTGCAACCTCAATATCGGGCACAGCGACAGCCGCTGCGGCCCGCGCCGCAACGGTCGCGGCTGAGGCCTGGGCCCGCGCAGCGCGCTCGCGGCTTGGCTTATAGCCCGCCCTTGCAGCTGGCTTGCCATCGCCATCGGCATAGGGGTTGGCCCCAGACTTGATGGTGATGCGCAAGGGCACACCTGGAATATCAAAGCTTTCGCGCAGGCTGTTAACCAGGTAACGCCGATAGCTTTCGGGCATTTCCGCCGCTCGCGACGAGAACATGACAAAGGTCGGGGGCCGCGCCTTGATCTGGGCCATGTATTTGGGCTTGATCCGCCGCCCGCCAACCGATGGCGGGGCATGGCGTTGCATGGCCATTTGTAGCCAGTCATTCAGGTCGCGGGTCTTAATCTTGGTCGACCAGTCCTTATAGACCTTGCCCACGGCTGGCATGAGCCGCTCAACACCCTTGCCGGTCTCAGCCGAGAGCGCGATCACGGGCGTGCCGCGCACCTGGGGCAGCATGCGCTCGGCATGTTCGATAAAGGCCGCCAATTGCGCTTGAGGGTCCTCGACCAGGTCCCATTTGGCCAATACGAACACAAGGCCCCTGCCCTCGCGCTCGATTAGGTCCGCAATCTGCAGGTCCTGGATTTCAAACGGGTGGGTTGCGTCCATGACCAGAACCACGACCTCGGCAAAGGTAATAGCCCGGATGGTGTCGCCCGTAGACAGCTTTTCCAGCTTTTCGTGAATCCGCGCTTTGCGGCGCAAGCCTGCGGTGTCGACCAGCCGAATAGCACGGCCCTCAAAGTTCCAATCGACCGGAATGGCATCGCGCGTGATCCCGGCCTCGGGCCCGGTCAGCAAACGCTCCTCCCCGATCAGGCGATTGATCAGGGTCGATTTGCCCGCATTGGGCCGACCAACAATGGCAATGCGGATCGGTTTTTCATTGTCGTTGTCGTCCTCATCCTCGTCGCCGTCTTCGTCAAAGTCGTCATCCGCCTCATCGATCGCGTCTGACACCACGCGCAGGGCGGCATAAAGCTCAGCCATGCCCTCGCCATGCTCGGCGGAAATACCCAAGGGCTCGCCAAGGCCAAGCCGGAAGGCTTCCATGGTCCCAGCTTCACCGGCCCGGCCCTCAGCCTTGTTGGCCAACAGGATCACCGGCCGCGATTTACGCCGCAGCACCTCGCCAAACAGGCCATCAAGCGGAGTGACCCCCTCGCGCGCATCCATGACGAAGAGGGCAACATCGCATTCTTCGATCGCCAATTCGGTCTGGCGACGCATGCGCGATTCCAGGCTCTCATCGGTGACGTCTTCGAACCCAGCCGTATCGATCAATACCAGATCAAGGTCGCCGATGCGGCCCGTGGCAAAGCGTCGGTCACGGGTCACACCTGGCCGGTCATCGACAATCGCCAGCTTGCGCCCGGCCAGACGATTGAACAGGGTAGATTTGCCCACATTGGGGCGACCGACGATCGCGACTTTAAGCGCCATGAACGCGCGGTCTCCTCAAATAATCTCAAGATCAGCGACAGTGCCGATCCTTAGCGAATGGCGATCAAATCGCCCTTATCGCTGGCTATATATAGCATGTCATTGACGGCAATGGGCGACAGCAAGGCGGGTGAGCCGAGCTTGAGTGTCTTTTCCAGAGCGCCGGTGCGCGGATTAAGGCCCACCATCTCGCCTGTACTGGAGACAATAACCAGACGATTAGAGGCCAGAACCGGGCTAGACCACAGGGCGCGCTGCTTTTTCTTGCGGTCCTTGTTCAGATCATTGACCCAATAGACCTGGCCGCTTTCACGTGAAACACAGATCACCTCACCGGCCTTGGACACCACAAACACCACATCGCCCGCCGCCCAGGGCGTCGAAACGCCCGAAACCGGTAAGGACCAGCGCGCGGTGCCAGTGCGCATATCGGTCGCGGCAAACACGCCCGAATGGCTGACCGCAAACACATCGCCCTTATAGATGACCGGACGACCTGGAATATCGCGGATTTCCGACAGGGCATTGGTGCGGCTGGCCCGCGACAGGACCTCCTGCCACAAATCATTGCCATTGATGGTGCGCAGGGCGATCAGTTCGCCCGAGGCAAAGCCGGCCACCACCGTATCGCCTGACACAGCTGGGCTTGAGGCTTCCAGAATACGGGCCGATTCCACCAGGGCCTGATAGGTCCAGCCCGGCGCGCCGGTTTCCAGATCATAGGTCAGGAGCTCATTATCGGTCGATACCACATAGACCTTGCCGTTCGAGATGGTTGGCGCGGCATGAATCGGGGATTCAACATTGACCTTCCAGACCGTGGCACCGGTCTTGGCATCCAAAGCGGCAATGAACCTATAGCCCGACGAGACGACCAGCTTGCCATTGCTATAGGCAACGCCACCGCCAAAGGCTTCCTTGTCGCGGCGATTGCGCGCGGCAAGATTGCTGTGCCAGACCTGCGCCCCCGTGGTTGCCAGATGGGCGGAAACCCCGGCCTCGCCATCCATGGTAAAGATCATGCCATCGGCGGCGACCGGCGGCGCTGTAATATGCATGCGCCGATTGGACCCGGCCCCAAAACCGCGCTTCCAGGCAATGCGAAAATCGCTGCCGGCCGCAACATGCTCAACCGACTGCTCAGGCGTGCCGCCCGGCAAGGGCCAATCGGTGCGGGTAACCGGATCGGGCAGATAAAAGTCTACGCCCTTTAGGGCATCGGCCACGGCCAGTTTTTCATCAAAGGCAATGATCGAAATCCGCTGGCCTTCAGAAGCCTTGACCTTGTTATTGGCGCCGCCCTTGAAGGGGTTCAACTTGGTCATTGAGGCGCAACCGGTCAGGCCGGTGACAGCAATCAGGGCAAGGACGGTAAGGGTCCGTTTAAAGGTCATTGGGCGGCTCCAGCCTGGGCTTGTGGCGCGGTCAGGCCAGGGATCATGGCCCCGGCGGGCATGGGGATGGGCTTGGGCAGGGCCAAGGCGGCCTTAGCGACCTGCGGCATGCTCTTGGCGGTTCCAGCATCGATCAGGCTGATAGCGGCATTGGCACGCTGGCGCATAGCATCAGGCGCATCGGGCAGCAGGGTCAGGACATTGAGATCACTCTTGGCCTCATCAACCTTGCCAGCGGCAATCTTGGCCAGGGCCAGGGCCTCAATGGCGGTTGGGCGATAGGGGTGTTTAACTTCCGTCAAGGGCTTGAGCCTTTTTTCGATTTCCGAATAAGGCGCTGTGTCCATCAAGGCGAAGGCGGATTTGAGGCGGGCAGCATCGCCAAGGATTAAATTCGGCGCAGCCTTGGCGGCGGCGTCAAACAGGGCCACGGCCTCGGCCGTCTTGTCCTGCTCGAGGCGAATCGCGCCCTGCTGCATCAGGGCCAAGGCCTTATAGCCGCCCGAACCGACATTGATCACGGTCTGGAATTCGGCAAAGGCCGCGGCCTTATCGCCCTTGGTATAGGTCTCAAGCGCCTGACCATAGGACTCAGCGGCCTTACCGGCCTGCTTGGTTTGATAGTCCAAATAGCCATAAACACCCACGGCAATCACCAGGGCTGCGGCCAGTGTGCCAATGATCCAGGGCACGGCGCGGCGCGCCATGGCCATATACTGTTCGGACCGAAGTTGTTCTTCGACTTCATCAAATACGTCGGACACGCGTGCAGGCTCCGCTCTTGGCCAGGGACAATGAGGGGGGAACCTATCGCCTGTCGCGCCTGGCCGCAATGCAGGCGTGACCTGTTAAGCTCAAGGCTTGGAAAAATAAGTCTCTTCTTTGCCCGGAAACCGCCTTGCCCGGACATCTTGCGCATAGGATTCGACGGCGCGGCTGATTTCCCCGCGCAGATCGGCATAGCGCCGGACAAATTTCGGGGTCCAGTCGAACAGGCCCAGCATGTCATCCGTAACCAGAATCTGTCCGTCACAGCCGCTCGACGCGCCAATGCCAATGGTCGGCACGCTGACCGCAGCGGTCACATCGCGGGCCAGTGCCTCGGCCACGCCCTCAACCACCAGACAAAAGGCCCCCGCATCGGCTGTGGCCTTGGCCTCAGCAATCACGCGCGCGCGCTCGTCCTCGGTGCGACCCTTGGCACGAAACCCGCCATCGACCAGCACAGACTGGGGCCTAAGGCCAACATGGCCCATGACCGGAATGCCGCGGCGCACCATATAGGCAATAGTGTCGGGCACGGTTGGGCCGCTCTCAACCTTGACTGCCTGGGCCCCGGTTTCCTTCATGATCCGCACCGCATTGTCATAGGCCGCTTCGGCCGAGCCTTCATAACTGCCAAACGGCATATCGATGACCACGAGGGCGCGTTTGGCGGTGCGCATAACGGCCTGACCGTGCAGGATCATCATGTCTAGGGTCACGCCAACCGTATTGGGCAGGCCATGCACCACCATGCCAACCGAATCGCCGACCAATAAAAGATCGCAATGCGGGTCCATCAGGGCGGCCATGGGCGCGGTATAGGCGGTCAGACAGACTATCGGCTCACCGCCCTTGCGGGCCGTAATTTCCGGGGCCGAGATCCGGGCAATAGCGGCCTGTGTTTGGGCGGACAAAGGGCCTAGACCTCCTCAAGCAACCGTATCAGGGCAAATCCGATGGCCAAAATCATCAGTCCGCCTGACATCCAAATCGCTTCACCACCAAATGGCCATAAGGGCAAGCCCAGATGGGACGGGGTCCAATGGGCAAAGCCCGCCAAGGCTTGGCGCGCTTCAAGGCCAGAAAAGGCCTCCAAGCGTCCATACAGGTTCAGGCCCATGGCCTGGCGCACGGCAATCAGACCTCCGATTAGGCCCGATGCACCGAGCACCAGATTGCGCATCTGCCAGCCCTTGGCCAGGCGCGCCTCAACCCTCAGGGCAAAGGCCTCGCTATCAGCGAGGCTTGGCGGGGTATTGAACAGCCGTTCGAGTTGATACTTGAAATCATGATCAGCCATGGGCGTCTTGCTCTGATCGGGCCTCAGCATTTGGGGCCAGTTGATGTTTAAGCCGTTCAAGTCCGCGTTTGACATGCGATTTGACTGTGCCAAGCGGAATATTCAAGGCCTCAGCCGCCTCTGCATGCGACATGCCCGCCCCGAAACACAGGCTAACGCAGGCCCGTTCAGCCGGACTTAAGGCCGCCAGCGCCGTATCTAGGTCCATGTGGCGAGCCTGCGAAGTGCTATCACCCGGTTGCTCGCTACCGTCCCAGACCGGTTCTGGCGTCTCCGCCACCAGATCGAGGCGGCGATCCTTTTTCCAGCGGCGGATATGCAGCCGCACAGCAATGCGCTTGACCCATCCAGCAAAACTGCCATCACCGCGAAACTCGGCAATCTGTTCAAACGCGGTCAAGAAGGCGTCTTGGGCCACGTCATCGGCAAGATCCGGCTCGGCCCCTATGCGGCGCAAAAGGCCGCGCACGCCTGGGCCGTGTCGCCGCACCAGCTCGCCAAACGCCGCGCGGCCGCCCGCAACCGACAGGGACACAAGGTCCATATCGTGCAGGCTGGCCAGTGGCCTTGCCTTTTGAATGCTCATGACCCACCCCGGACCGCTGGATCAGCCGCCGCTCAAACTTCAGGCTTATTGCGGCCAAAGAACCAAAGGACCAAAAATCCGAGACCGATAAAGCCTGGAATGGTCGCAGCCGCCAAGGTGGGGTAAAATGCCTCCGCGCCTTCCGTCATCCCAAGGGCACATCCCATGGCCGCCAAACCGAGGGCGACGCCGATTAGAATCACGGCCCGGCGCAGATCGCGGTCCGCCGAAGTCTTGGCAATTGCGCCACTCCGATCACGAACATCGCGCTGCAGCATTTCGATCATTTCTGGCGCAACCGGCTGGCCCTTCTCATAAGCAATGCGCAAGGTCTCGTGCAGCAGGGCGCGGTCACGGCTGCGCATAATCACGGGAACAATGATGATCGCGGTCAGAAACGCGAAAAAACTTAACGGAACCAAAATCTCGGCCATAAAACCTCTCCAAATCCTATGCTGCGGCGTCAATGCCACAGGCTTCTGATGATTAGAGACCCCAGCCTGGCCGTTTAGATGCACACGATTGCATGAAATCTTTGTAATCTTTGCCACAGCCTGTAATCCAGCGGCCAAACCTCCCTAGCCCACACCGGTAGCGTCCATGACCCAGACCTTTGCAGACCAGGCCCTGACCCTAGACCTGATCGGTGACTATGCGATCTTGACCCTCAACCAACCGGCCAAGCGCAATGCCATGACCAAGGCCATGTGGTCGGCCCTGCCCGATGCTTGCGCGGCGGTAGACGCGGCGGAGACGGCCAAGGTCTTGATTGTGCGCGGTGCTGGCGAGCATTT
>CANGEH010000074.1 GCA_947452665.1 Caulobacteraceae bacterium | reverse complement strand
CTGCGTCTCCGCCATTTACGTAAAACTTGTTCCGCCTAAAATTTTATCGGACAGGATTGCTGCGATTGCATCCAATAAACGCACGGTAGACTGCCGATCATTGGACGCCAAAACTCTTTCCACCGGATCGAGTTCAAATTGCCTAGCTCCCAACTCTGTAATCTTCCGGCGTAGCCCTTCGGCTGCTCGGTCACGCATCTCGTGGCTTGGCGCGCCGGATGAAGCCAACTTGGCTTTCAGCTCATTCGTCAGTTGGTCTGCAAGATTAACCCCACCTCGAAGAGCGAGAGCACAGAGTGCGGTCAACCAGCGTTCCAGCGTGCCCCAACCAGTGTGCTCACGTCCGCCTTCAATTGCCCATTTCAAAAGGAGTTTCCACACTTCATCGAAGCCTTCATCCCAATTGTTGTCTTGTGCCTTGATCGCCGTTTCAAACACTTCAACCCTAAATGAAAGCCTTTCAATGAACCTAACTGTATCGTTGTCAGTTGGAATAAATGTAAGGACCAAGAGAAGCCAAAGTGCATTCTTTTCAAGCTCGTCTTTGGTGTGCTTACGTGTATGCTGCGACCGAGAAGTGACGATTAGCAGTTCGGCAATACCAGTAACCCAACGGATCATATCAAAAGTAAGACTTGATCGCCGTTCAATCGCTTTCAGCAGAACATCCTTTTGCTTTCGATAAAGGCTGTCTGACCAAACCTCTAAATTGTCAGCTATTCTCCTTGCTATTTCAGGGTCTTTTGAATGGTGAAGCGAATTGACGATTGCAGTTAGACTCCAGCGCAATGAGTTTTCACTCGTGCTTGAAAAAATCGGTGTAACGGGATTTAAGAACGATAAATGTTGTCGTTTTTCTTCATTTTTTATCAGAAATTCTGAAATCAGAAAAATGGAGTTATTAATTTCATTTATTGATAGGTTAACGCTTCTTGATTCGACCAAAATGGTTGTTAACAATACTTTTTTTAGCATATCCATACTTGTCAATACCAACGGGTGGTGCTTATTGTTAAAACATCCTAATAATCCAAAATTTCCTATCTTTGATATACAAAATACAGCGTCTTCTTGACTATCTGATGCTAAAAATCCATCAGCTAATTTTCCAATTAGCCGAATACCTAACAAAGTATTGTCAATTAATTGGTGCCGGTACGCCGCCTCGACTGACTCCGTTAAATAATAGGCTGCTAGATTTGCATGTGTTTTATTAATGCTATTAATATATTCAATACCAATATAAATATTAGATAGTTCACTTTGTGTTTCTAATATCTGTACTAAATGGACCTCATCTCGCCTAGCGATAGACGCCTCACGAAGCCGTCGAGTCGACTCTAGTGTCTCATTAATAACTCTATCATTAGATAAAGAGTTGTCTGAAAATAAGTCGCTGCCAAAGAACGTCTGCCCCCTTAATTTTATATAAAGTCGATTCAATAATAAAACGGTATTTAATGATTTTTTTGATATCTGAAAATCACCATTTTGGCCAGCGTTTCGCGCAAAAAGTGCTACATTTTCTATTGATTCAATTAAAAAATAATCCCATTTAGAATTACGATTATAAATTATCGACTTATTTACCAGATCATTTTTCGTAAGTTCTATCTTATCTTTCGGAGAAATTGCACTATTTACCAGCCGGTCTATGCGCTTCAGGCCTAAATGCGCATGCCGTTCAATCATTTCAAGCTGAAATACAGGGCTCACTATTTGGATAGACCGGGAGTATGCGAGAAATAGCAATCTAAGAACTATGAGTACCGCAAAAAATTCCCCACATATTATCCAATATGCGTTCCAAGAATTTGAGATAATCGAGAATGCTGTGCAACTGATTGCAAAAACAAATGACATAGCGATTGAAGTCAAAAGCTTGGGATCAAAACTGAACTTATAGAAGAGCGCGTAAGGAAGTCTTTCAACGTTAACTTGTAGCGCAAAAAGTACGAAAGATGATGCTATCGCTGTCGCTCCGATCATCGCCGCGCCGACTGCCAATGCCACCGCCTGTATGCTCGTCATCGTTTCGGCAGATAAAAACGGATCAAGCCAGATTTGAACCTGGGACTGAGCATTAAACGCAATCGCTAAAATAATGGCCCAGGCGAGCAACTCCAATCCGGTTTGCCAACGTTTTGCCCAAAGCCTAATGGACCCCCATCTAGCCAATATCAACAAAAGTAGGCTGGTCAAAAACCCGCGAACCCTAATTGCCATCCGTTTGTAATACGCCGCTAGTTCGCTTCGTTCACTACCTAAAGATGGCTGTTTAGATTCCTCCATCCGCAATCTATTTCAGACTGGCTGACCTAAGTCTATAGTTAGGCCATCCGAACAATCAGGGCGGCTTCTCGATGACGCAACTAGCCGCTCAACCCACGTGCCTGGTCAGGCCCCGTCGGTCAGAATTCAAAAGCTGGCGGATATTCTCGACCTCATGCATGCCAAATTGGGTTGCGCACAGCGCTCTTAGCGGCATGTCTTTGACATTTTGACGTGCAAGTGCACAGTAGGGATACTTGCGGGGCTCTTAGCAGCCTTCGCCGCCCGAAAGGGAGTCAATTGCCGGGGGCCTCATCTTGCGATGGGGCCCTTTGGTTTTTGTCGGGCGAAGCGGGGTATAGCCGTCGACAAAGTCTTGCAAAAGACCATCTGGTCAGGCCATTTTGCGCTGTCCTGCCTACCCACTCCGTGTCCCACAAGGTCGTTGCATGGCTTCGCCCCCCACCTCAAAAGCCCGCCGTGACCTTCTGGCCCGCCTAGAGCCCTATTGGAGGTTGGAGGCGGGTAATGTGGTTTTGGTGCCGCTGATTGTCCTGGTGGCCACCCGTGGGCAGGTTGGGCTGATAACCCTGGCGGCATTGGCCCCCGTCATTGTGCTTTTGGTGATCGGGGCGGCCTATTGGCGGGGCAAGGTCTTGCAGCTTAAGGGCCAGCGGCCCGATCTGGCGCCCTTGATGAAACGGATCGCGGCTTGGAAGCGGCCCAGCCAAGTCCTAACCCTTGTCGCCATCGCGGCCGCCTTGGCTGGATGGCTTAAGCCCGACTGGTCCGTTGGCATGGCGGACCAGATTGCCGCCACAGCCTGCGCGGTCCTAGCCGTCCTTGAATACGTCAATTATTATCACCGACAGTTGCAGCATTTCGATAATTGGGCCGATTTCAAGCGGCTTCTAGCCGGTAAAGGCTTTCGCAAGTCCTGGATGGCGCGGGATCTGGAGGTCATGGGCGACTAGTTGACCCTTTAGCCACCGCAAAAGCCTTGCACCCCGACCCTTCTGACGCTATATACCGTCAATATTACTGCAAAACACAAGGCCCGGCCCATGTCCCTCGCTCAATATGCCACTGACGGCCTGTTTGCGCCGGTTCGGATTGCGTCGGTTTTGCACACGACTTGTGATGAGGTGGCGCGGACGGCGGGGTTGGGGCTGGATGCGGTGCAGCGCAAGGATCGCATTCGCTCGGCCAAGACCCAGAGGCGGCTGCGGGAGATGGTTGAGGTCCTAAACAAGGTCGAGCCGCGATTTGGCTCGGCACTGATGGCCTATGCCTGGTACCGGTCTGAGCCCCTGCCCGGCTTTTCGGGGCATACGGCGATGCAGCTGGTGCGCGGGGGGCGGGCGGAGGATGTGCTGGACTATATTGATGCGGTCGATGCCGGTGTGCATGCCTAGGCCTGGCCATGCCCTATTCTGGCAAGCTCTATCGCGCGCTTAATCCGCTCTATGCCCGCGCGCCGCTATCTGGTCAGGGGGCGGCCCTATATGGCGGCCGGTTTAATCCTAGGGGCATGCCAGCGCTCTATACGTCTCTATCGATCATGACAGCGGTTAAGGAAGCCAATCAGGTTGGCCGCTTGCAGCCCACCACCTTGGTTGCCTATCAGGCCGCGATTGAATGCGTATTTGATGGCCGCGATGCGGCAGCCTTGGCTGATCAGGGCTTGAGTTTGGCCGATCTCGCCAGCCCCTCTTGGCGCGATCAGGCAAGAACCGAAGGCCAGGCAAAAACCCAAACCCTCGCCCGGCGTCTGGTCAAGGCAGGCTATCAGGGTCTTTTGGTGCCCAGCTTTGCCGCCGGAGCGACGGAGACAGACCTTAATCTGGTGCTCTGGCAATGGGGCGATGCCGCGCCTGCGCAACTGGAATTGATAGATGATGAGGGCCGCCTGCTGAGGCCGGAGGCCTAGGTAGCCTGATCCCCCACCATAGCCGCCGCCACGGCCTCGGCGACCTTGATGCCATCGACGGCGGCCGACAGGATGCCGCCGGCATAGCCTGCGCCTTCGCCTGCAGGATAGAGGCCGGGGGTGTTTAGGCTTTGGAACGTCTTGTCGCGTGTGATGCGGATGGGCGACGAGGTGCGGGTCTCGACGCCGGTTAGGACCGCGTCTGGATCATCAAAGCCGGGGATTTGGCGGCCAAAGACCGGCAGGGCCTCGCGCATGGCGGCAATCGCAAAATCGGGCAGGCAGGCGGACAGATCGGTGGGTTTGACGCCCGGCTTATAGGAGGGCGCAACCTGGCCAAGCTGGGTCGAGGCGCGGCCCGCCAAAAAGTCGCCAAGCCTTTGACCGGGGGCGGTATAGTCGCTGCCGCCCGCCTTAAAGGCCTGTTCCTCCCAATGCCTTTGCAGGGCGATTCCGGCCAGGGGGTGGCCGGGAAAGTCCTTTTCTGGGGTCACATCGACGACCATGCCGGCATTGGCATTGCGCTCTTTTCGCGAATACTGGCTCATGCCATTGGTCACCAACCTGCCCGGCTCTGAGGCTGCGGCCACGACCGTGCCGCCCGGGCACATGCAAAAACTATAGACGGTCCGGCCATTGGCACAGGCATGGGACAGCTTGTAATCGGCCGCGCCCAGATCGGGATGCTTGGCAAAGCTGCCAAACCGGGCATTGTCGATCAGGGACTGGGGGTGTTCGATGCGAAAGCCGATGGAAAAGGGCTTGGCCTCGATATGGACGCCGCGATCATACAGCATTTCAAACGTGTCGCGGGCGCTGTGGCCAATGGCGAGAACGACGTGATCGGACATCAGGCGCTCGCCGCCTTCTAGGGCCACGCCGACGGTCTTGCGGGTCCCTGATGGCGCGGTCTCGATCAAGAGATCGGTGACCTTGCTTTGAAACCGGTATTCGCCGCCCAGCGCCTCAATCGACCCACGCAGGCTCTCGACCATGGAAACCAGCCGAAACGTGCCAATATGGGGATGGGCCTCGGTCAAGATTTCGGGCGGTGCCCCAGCCTTGACGAACTCGGTCAGGACCTTGCGGCCCAGATGGCGCGGGTCCTTGATCTGGCTATAGAGCTTGCCATCGGAAAAGGTTCCGGCCCCGCCCTCGCCATATTGGACATTGGATTCCGGGTTCAAGACCTTGCCGCGCCATAGGCCCCAGGTGTCTTTTGTCCGTTCACGGACGACCTTACCGCGATCGAGAATAATCGGGCAAAAACCCATCTGGGCCAGGATCAGGCCGGCAAACAGGCCGCAAGGCCCGGTGCCGATCACAATGGGACGGCTGGTCTCATGGCCCGTTGCCTTGGCGGTGAAGTGATAAGCCTGATCTGGCGCGGGGCGCACCCGAATATCGCCAGAGCAGCGGGCCAGGACCGCCGCCTCGTCCTTAATCTCGGCATCGACCGAATAGACCATCAGGATCGCTGATTTTCGCCGCGCATCGTGGGCGCGGCGGGCAATCTGAAAATCGATTATCTGATCGGGCTCAATGCCCAACCGCTCACAAATCGCGGCGCTCAAGGCGTCCGGGTCATGGTCGAGGGGCAGACGAATTTCGGTTAGTCTCAGCATGGGACGCTTATATCACGGCTTTTAGCCCAAGCACGCCCCTTGCCAACCGCCCTAGCTCAAAAGCAAACTGTGCGCGTATTTGCATAATTTTTGATCTGCAGTTTCAACCAACATCGATATTGCTAAATCCAAATTTTAAATCAAATGTATATATTCTAACGTGCGACAAATAATTTGTCTGTACAATGATATATAATCAATATGCAATTTGCGAAATATCATTTTACCCACGAAAATTTGGCCATATTGACTTATATGGCACGACCGAAATAGGCGATTATCGGTTTTTTATTTCATTAATGCTTGACCCTTCACTGCCGCCTTAAACGAAATGCGCGGAGCCCTGACTTGCATAGCCCGATAGTCCTTACCGGTCACTCGAATGCCACGGCCCTAGGTGTACCCATAATCACAGAGGACCTGGAGCACAGGCTTATGCCGCTTTTAGTGGCTGATGACCGGTTTGAATCGTATACAGGCGGCTGGCCGCGGACGGAGTCCTACTGGGATCAACTTGGCCAAATCGCATCAGGCCGCAAGATTGCAATCCTATGGGACGGCAGCCAACCCAACGCCCTGTATCTTTTTGACCAAGCCCCAAAATTTGACCTGTTTGTGGCGGAAGCCGCATCGCTTGCTGTCGACGAAGAAGCCGTGCTGGTGCCGCGGTCAATGATTTTGCAGAAATTTGATGATGGCTTCGCACAGCTGCGAGACACCATAGCGAATTTGAAGACGTCCGGGGCCCGCCATATTGCCCTAGTCGGCACCCCGCCCCCCAAAGGCGACCTAGCCGCTATTAGACGCTTCTTAAATAACGAACATTATTACGCACAAATAATAAAGGCATCGGGCTATAACGCTGATAATATAGATATAATTTCTCCAAGTGTAATGTTAAAAATTTGGTATATAGCGCAAGAAAAATATCGACAAATTGCGGCTGAAGAGAATGTTGTATTTATTGCTGTGCCCAAGGCGGTTAGAACAGAAGAGGGTTTTCTCGACCCCATCTACTGGTCTGAGGATGTGGGACACGCGAATTTAACTTACGGAAATCTAATGCGCGACCATATCGCGTCCCAAGTTGGCAAGATGTAGGAAGCGCAATGGATAATCCCTATCGATCGCTGCCGGCCAGGGCCTTTTGGTCTCGCAGTGTTGCGCGCGGTTTCACTCCTGGTGACGTTTATACAGGTCCTAAACCGCTTCTATCGCAGGGGGCTCGGGTCATGTCAGCAGGTAGCTGTTTTGCCGCTAACCTGGTGCCATATCTGGAAGCCAATGGGTTTTGCTATGTTCGCACCGAGCCGATGACAACAAGACTTGGGGTCGAACCGGAGGCGCTCAGTTATGGCAAGTTTAGCGCAGCCTATGGAAACCTCTATACGCCAAGGCAACTCTTGCAGCTGCTCCAACGCGCACTTGGCCAATTCCATCCTGTGGAGGACCGGTGGCATATTGATGGCGCCGTGATTGATACATTTCGTCCAGGCCTAAGATACACGGCTTCAGACGATCAAGAATTCGACGCCTTAACCCAGTCACACCTCAAGGCTGTTGTTAAGGCCGTCCAGCAATGTGATGCCTTTATATTTACCCTAGGCCTGACCGAGGCCTGGATATCGAGCCTCGACGGCGCAGTTTTTCCGGCCTGTCCGGGAACCGTCCATGGCGAATTTGACCCATCAAGGCATAGGTTTCACAATTTTGATGTGGTTGAGACCAGTTCAGATCTCATTGCCGCTTTAGAGATCGTGCAAAAGATAAACCCAGCTTGCCGGATTATATTAACCGTCTCACCCGTCCCATTGGTCGCTACGGCCACTGGCAGCCATGTCCTGGCATCGACGGTTTACAGCAAGTCCGTGCTCAGGGTCGCGGCAGAACAGGCAACCAAGCGCATTTCCAATTGCGTGTATTTCCCGGCCTATGAGATTGTAACCGGCCCACAAGCACCTGAGCAGTTTTTCAAACCAAATAAACGCGATGTGACCGAGGACGCCATTGCAACCGTAATGTCAGGGTTTTTTGCCTGCTGCGGCATTTACACACCGGGTTCCACACCGGTTAAAGAGGCAAATGCAGCCCATGACCCTAGCAATGCCCTAAGCACCCTCGCTCAGCGGATTGCCGCCATCGAATGCGAAGAAGCTGCAGCTGACTTGTAATGGCGGCCGACACGCCGTGTCTGATCGAGCAAGGGGTGGCACCGTGATCTAGGCCCAAACATAGGTTAGGTGTGGGCCAAATCGGGGACTAGGCGGTGCCTGCCTATTGCGCCGCGCCTGGTACCGATATCTCGGCACCTTGGGCCTTAAGCCGATCGAGGACGCCGCCCGAGCGCAAGAGGAATTTCAGATCAATAATCGCGACTGTCTTGCCGGGCTTGGCGAGCGCGGCGTCAATGGCCTCAACCGACTGGCGCGTACCATGGTCGAGCAGGGCCGAAGCGCTGGGCATTTGCAACAGACATTGATCGAGCAGGTTAGCGGTAATCCCGCCCCTGACGGTTGCCAAATCCCCATCCGCCCATGCTTTTGCTAAGGGCCGAGCGCGGGCGGCCTCGGCGTCCAGATCATTGAGGGCGGCGGTCAGGCAGGCCTCGTGGGCAGGGCCCTTCATGACGCTGGCCGACTTGACCATGGCCCCCCAACTCATATCGGCCATGGGCTGGATCTTGACGCCCAAGGCCTTGGCGCGGCGCATGACAGTGGTGGTCGGCTTGCCCGTCGATAGGCCATATTTCTCGCGAAAATCGGCGATCAATAAGAAGCCAGCAATGGCCGGTTTCCAGTGCGCATAACGGCCCGGACCAATGCCCAGCCCCTCACGCGTGCGCGCAAACCGTTCGCGCAAGGCCGGCGAAAGGTCCGCTTCCAACTTATGGCCCAAGGGCTGGCGCAGACTGACCATGCGCAGGGAAAGGCCTGGCAGATCGCTTATACGCACCGCGTCTTGCGGCGGCACCAAGAGGCGGTTGGCACCGACCAGGGCCCGTTCCAGGCGCGGCGACGACCATTGCAGCATATGGGGCAAGGGGGTCAGGCCACCCAAGATCACGACCTCGGACTCGCCGCGCCTAACCCGCCACAGCGGCGGTCCAGGCGGAATGCCGGTCACGGTCAGTTCCTCGATCACGGCACTGGTATCCATGGGCGCTTCGATGGCGGCCTTTGCCGG
>CANGEH010000073.1 GCA_947452665.1 Caulobacteraceae bacterium | reverse complement strand
GCGGCGTGGTCCGTATAGACCTCAATGCCGGGCGCAATGCCGGAAAAGTCGTCCAAGGTTCCCATCTTGATCATGAGCATACCGGGCATGATGTCGATGGTGGACAAGATGGGCGAGCCGCAATCGCCGCAAAAATGACGATGAACGCCTTGGCCACTATCGCCCTTGTCCTCAAACAGCTTGGTCTGGCCATGTTGAACATAATCTTGGGCCATGACCACCAGATTGGTCGAAAACGCGCTGCCGCTTTGACGCTGGCAATGGGTGCAGTGGCAAACCGCCGTCATGGCCGGTTCGGCCTTTAATTCGTATCGCACAGCCCCACACAGACAGCCGCCCTTGCGCTCGGTCATCCTAGCCTCCCCCTGAATTTCCTTGACGGTCGCCTTGCCGCCTTTGACAAGTTAGATAACAAAAAAAGGGGAAACACCATGAAGCTTTATGATTCCATCGGCCCTAACCCGCATGTGGTGCGGATGTTCATTGCCGAAAAAGGCCTAAGCATCCCGACCGTCACGGTTGACTTGCTGGCCGGCGATAATCGCAAGGCCCCCTATAGCGCCACGGTCAATGTCGCTGGCCAAATGCCCGCGCTTGAAGCCGATGACGGCAGCATGATCTGCGAAATCACCACCATTTGCGACTATTTGGAAGACATCCACCCCAGCCCCGCCCTGATCGGCACCACCCCGGAACAAAAGGCCGAGACTCGGATGTGGGTGAGGCGCATAGATCTCAATATCTGCGAGCCCATGACCAATGCCTTTCGCGCCGCAGAGGGAAGGGCCCTGTTCGAAAGCCGCATTAAGCTGGTCGGGGCTGAAGGCGCAGCCGACCTAAAAATCATTGCCAAGGATCGCCTGCACTGGTTGGCGGCTCAACTGGAAGGCCGCACCTATGTTTGCGGCGATCGCCTGACCCTAGCCGATATCCATCTTTATTGCTTCTTGGCCTTTGGCGCAGAAGTCGGCCAAGACCTGACCGGCGAAACGCCCTGGCTCAAGACCTGGTTTGACAAGATCAAGGCCAGGCCCAGCGCTAGCGCCTGATTATAGGTTCGGCTAACCCGTCATGACCGCTACAGAGGCCGTGGTGCCCCCGTAGCGGTCATGGTGGCAAGCACATCGCCCTGCATATCTAGAATTTGAGCTTGAAGATGGGCCGTTCTTCGACCCAATTTCATACATTGCCCGATGCCCCTTATCCGTCCCAGAGGCACCGGCGCTAGAAAATTGACGGTGAATGTCAGGGTTGGCACGATTATGGGTTGGTCGGCATGGATAATTGCCGCCAAGGCCGCCAAATCATCCAAGATTGCGGCTATAAACCCACCCTGGACATGACCCGTGGGCGCGGCAAAGGCCGTAGGCACATCAAATTCTGCCTCCACGCGCCCGTCGTCCGGCGACAAATTCAAGATTCGTCGCGAAAATAAGGCTGCGCTTGGCTGAGGCCGCGCCAAAAGGCGCGCTTCAATTTCAGCTAAGGTCAGGGGCATGAGCTAGTTCGGGTTTCGCCAGGGCGCAGGGCGAACAAGCGGCAACACGTCATTGAGAACGGACACAGGCCCGAGCAAAAGATTTAGTGGTCTGCTGCCAAAGGCTGGACCTGCGCGTTCTATTGCATGCCCGGCGAACTGTATGATCCAGCCTGCAATAAACAAACCCACAAACGAAGCCAAGGCTGCAAGATTGCCAATGGCATTGGCCACTCCGACCCCGAAAACCGTCAGCACGGTCGAAAACACACCCAAGGCAATGCCGCTCACCGGGTCATAACGGCCAATAATGGCCGCGCCAAAAACGACCAAAACCATACCAAGGTTAAGGAAATACCCAAAAATGCCCGCCGAAGGCAAATGAATCAGGGCCGCCGCCGAGAGTACGCTAAACATGATGACGGGAATCCCAACAGCGTGCAGCAATCGATTCACCAGATTACGGTGAATATTGTCATAGATACCTAATTGTTCAATCATCGCCTTGCGTGCCAAACTAGCCTCCCTAAGGTGAATATTTGCGTAAATATGGCCAACCTATCCCAGACTTCACCCCTTACTATTGCTCATGCGCGCGATGGCTAGCAGGCCGCCAACGATAGCGATATTTTTGAGCGCCATGGTCAATTGAACCCGGTCGGCCAGATCACTATGAAACAAGACCGCCGCCAGCAGCGTGAAGGCCGCGAGCGCCCAACTCACTTCCCGGACGCGCAGACCAATAATCAAGGCTAGGGCCCCCAATAACTCCAGCGCTATGACGGGCCAAAGCATCAAGGCCGGGAGGCCATGGGCCGCCATATACTCTATCGTCGCGGCAGGCGCTTTTACCTTGCCAACCGCCGAGAGCAAAAATAGCAGAGCCATCATGGTCCGTGCGAGGGTGTTATAAACCTTGTCAAACATGAGATTTCCTTCCAGTTAAATTTTAAACCTGTTGCTAAAGACTAGGCCGCAAGCCGCCGGGTGAACGCCTCAAAAGCCGCGTTAAAGGCGTCTGGGTCTTCCAAAAATGCAGCATGGCCGCCGCGAAACAGTTCCACCTCGGCATTTGGCATGGCTAGGACAGCGCGCTTGCTGCGAGACCAGGCCACAATCTGGTCCTGTTTGGCCCAGGCAAATAAGACTGGGATTTTCAAGCCTGAGGCTGCCGTCCGCAGGTCCGAACCGGGGCCCCTAAAGCTGTCCCAGGCTTGATTCAGAATGGGGGCAAGCTCCGCACCCGCCGCTGCGATCCGCGCCCGATGGTCTGAGGCCGGGGCCGCGGGTAAGACAAGGCGATAATAAAGGCCAAAAGCACTCGGGAACCAGTTTGCGCCCCGCGCCCCGGCCGCGAAAAACTTGACCATCAGTCCAATGACCCCGCGCGCCAAAGCATCTAGGGGCGCAAGCCCGCCAGGATTACAAAGGACAAGGGCGCGAACCCGGTTTGGATGACGACAAGCAAACTCCAGCGCTGCCGCGCCGCCAATGGAATTGCCCAAAAGGATTGGCTGCTGACCCGGCGCGCAGACCAGGGGCAACACGTCTTCAAGAAGATCTGCATAGCGCCGCGCGCTTGCCCCCTGCCCTGAGGCATCCTCTGGGCTCGCGCCCTGGCCTGGCCAATCCAGACTGATAATCTCAAACCCTTTTGTGGCCATAACCTTGGCGAAGGCTTCAAAATCCCGCCCGCCGTGACCGGTTGCGTGCAGACAAATCACGGGCAATCCTGCGCCCTGACGCTTGAGCGCAAGGCCCGTTCCACCCGCCTCTAACAGCGCATAGGGGGCCTGAACCCCGATGGCGGCGCGGCGGCCTGGCTGAGAATCCTCAATGGTCATCATTATGATCACGATCTCGATTGACTGAGGGCACAAGTGATATATAAATCACTTTATGTCAATGCCCTTAAAAAAACGCGGTGACGGCCGCTCAGTCCTCGTCGTCGCAGCGCGCTTGGAGTTTGAAGAGTTTGGCTTTGAGGGCACCAACAGCAATGCCATTGCGCGCCGCGCTGGCTACGCGCCCCAGACCTTTTATCGCCACTTTCAGGACAAGCTGGCAATTTTCCTGGCCGTTTATGAAGACTGGTCGAGGCAGGAAATTTTAGCTCTGGAGATGGCAAGGTCTGTAGATCAAATCGCCGACACACTGATTGCTCATCATCGCACCCACCGCGTCTTTCGCCAATCCTTACGCACCCTAACGGTAACTGACCCTGATATGGGTGGCGCAAGGGCAAGGGTGCGACAAACCCAAGTCGGGGCTTTGAGTGCTCAGTCGTCGGTGTTTGCGGCGATGGAGGACAGTCAGCGCATAACAACTCTTTTCATTGTAGAGCGAATTTGCGACGCCATAGTCGATGGAGAATACGCAGCTCTTGCCATTGATCCATCTCAATCACGGCAGTGTTTGATAGACTTTTTGGCGAGTTTCAACTTGTTAGCGGACTAGGTTCGCTAGCGCCTAAAGACCGGTCAAGAGCCGGTCCAAATGGGTGTCGATCAAGGCCTGTCTTTCGGCCCAAGGAAAGCGTGCCCGCGCAATCATTAAGGCGACAAGGCCGTGAAGGCTGGCCCAAAGGCTTTGGGCCAGCCGGTCAATCTCGTCTGATGTGCGACTGGGTCCTAGGTGCTCTGCCAAGGCTTGCCGGTGAAGCCCATAGGCCCTTAGGCCCGCCAAGAGCGGCGGCTCAATCTGATTGGGATCGAACGGCCCTGTGGTCTCGATCATAAACCCAACCCGATAGGCATCGGGCTGCTCAAAGCCAAACATTAGATAGGCGCGGCCAAGCCTTTTTAGCCGATCCAGGCCGGTGGCGGTTTGCGCCACCTGCGTCATGACCAGGATCAGGCGTTCAAACGCCTGGACACACACCGCCTCGATCAGGGCCTGACGGTTGGGGAAATATGCGTACAGGCTGGGCTGGGAAATACCCACAGCGTCGGCAATCTGGCGCGTCGACACCGTCTGAACGCCGTGCTCGCCGATCAGGCGCATGGCGTGGTTCAAAATCTCCATGCGCCGCGCAGGACCATAGCCCCTAGCCTTGCGGACGCTTAATGCCTTGGTCCTGATCATGAAATCGCTACTATTAGATGTGGCCCGCTTGACAGCCCCCCAATGGGCTATCACTGATAGGTTAAAAATTGACAATCTAATAAGTGAGGCGATCTTGCCCAAGCCCGGTCACATTATTGCCTTGTCGCTCGCGGCGGCAGGCCTTATCGGCCTAAGCGGTTGCGGTAAGGGCAAGGCCAATGACCCCGCCCCAGCCGCGGCGGTTGAGGTGGTTAGCCTGTCTGCACCCCATGCGGGCCAGACCATCCAAGCCACCGGTGCCTTGCGACGTCAGCGCGAAATGGTGCTGTCTTTTCGCATTCCGGGCGTGATTACCAGCCTTGGCGTCGATGATGGCGATACGGTGCGGGTCGGCCAGGTTCTGGCAAGGCTAGACCCTACAGCGGTGGAATCGCGCCTGCGCCAAGCCCGCGCCGATTTGGACCGGGCCCGGCGCGATGAGGCGCGCTATGTTAAGCTGGCGGAAACCGGCTTTGTCAGCCGTCAGCGGATTGAGGCACAAACCGCCGCTGCCAGTTCAGCACAGGCTGCCTTTGACTCTGCGGCCTTTGACCGGCGCTGGGCCAGCCTGGTTGCGCCCGCCAACGGCGTGGTCTTGGCCCGGGCGGCCCAATCCGGTGAGGTGGTGCAACCCGGTCAGGCCATTCTTAGTCTGGCCGATCAAAGCAGTCCCTTAATCCTTCGGGTGCCCTTGTCCGACCGTGACATTGCCAAGATTAAGTTGGGTACACAGGCTGAAATCACCTTTGATGCCCTACCCGGCCAGACGATCTCCGGTAAGGTCAGCCGTATTGGCCAGAAGGCTGGCGCGCAAAGCGGTGCGATCGAGATTGATATCACCCTGCCCGCTCGCCCCGGCCTGCGCAGCGGCCTGATTGCCACGGCCAAGCTTGCCGGCATCGGTCCAGGGTCCGCTTCATCCGAATTTGCTCGCCTACCGGCCGAGGCCATATTGGAGGCCAATGGCACGCGCGCCTTTGTTATGCGGCTTGATGAAAAAACCAAGACGGCGCGGCGCACTCCGGTGACCTTTGGCGGCTTTGACGGTGACGATGCCCTCGTTCAAGGCCTGAGCGCCAATGTGCGGGTCATTACCGCTGGCGCCGGCTTTGTCGGTGATGGCCAGGTCGTGCGGGTGATTGATCCGGCCAATCTAGGGGCGGGCCAATGAGTTGGAATCCTGCGGCCTTTTTTGTCCGCCGCTGGCAATTCACCCTAATCGCCTTTGGCCTTTTGGTGCTCTTGGGCCTCAATGCCTTGATCGGCATTTCACGCTCTGAAGATCCTCAGTTTCCCTTTCCCGTCATTGTGATCAATGCCGTCCTGCCCGGCGCCAGTCCGGCAGAGATTGAGCAACTGGTTGCCAAGCCGATTGAAGACGTCGTCAATGGGCTCGATGATGTCAAGGAAGTGCGCTCGACCAGCCTCGATGGTGTCGGGTCTATCGGGGTAGAATTCAATTGGTCGGTCGATCCAGATCGCAAATATGATGAGGTGGTGCGCGAAGTTAATGCCCTGCGCCCAAGCCTGCCTCAGGGCCTCGCCAAGCTCGAGGTTCGCAAGATCGGGACCAATCAGGTTTCGTTTTTCCAAGTCGCTCTGGTCAGCGACATACTGCCCATGCGCCGATTGGAAAAACTGGCACATGACCTGCGCGACAAGCTCAATAGCGTACCCGGCGTTAAGCTGGCACAGTATTGGGGGGCGCCTGCCAGCCAGGTCCAGGTCTCGCTCGACCTGGCCAAGCTCGCCCAGCTCAAGCTCTCACCAACCGCGGTTTCAGATGCCGTGCGTAATGCCGGTGCCGAGGCCCCGATTGGCGCCATTCATGCCGCTGATCGACGCTTTAATGTCAAGTCAGGCGGCGCTTTCAAGACGCTAGAGTCCGTCGGCGCAGTCACTGTGGCCACCCCGAATGGTCAGGTCGTCCGCGTGCGCGATGTGGCCAAGATTGCCTGGGGTCAGGAAGAGGCCCAGCACCTGACCGGCTTTAATGGTCATCGGGCCATGTTTATCACCGCGACGCAAAAAGACGGAACGGATGTAACCCGGATTACAGCCGGTGTGCGCGAGGTGCTGGACCAGTTTAAGGCCACCTTGCCCGCGGGCGTGCGGCTGGAACCTGCGTTCTTCCAATCCGATAATGTCAAACACCGGCTGCATAATCTCTATCGTGACTTTACCATAGCCTTAGCCCTAGTGATGCTGACCTTGCTACCGCTCGGCTATCGGGCAGGGTTGGTAGTGATGATTTCTATCCCGCTATCCTTGCTTATGGGCCTAGCCCTTTTGCAGGCGTTTGGGTTCAATCTGAACCAGTTATCCATCGCTGGATTTATCTTGGCGCTCGGGCTTCTGGTCGATGATTCCATTGTCGTGACTGAAAACATAGCGAGGCGCCTGCGCGAGGGCGAAGACCGCACCACGGCGGCCATTAAGGGTACAGGCCAGATCGCGCTCGCGGTAATTGGCTGCACGGGCTGTCTGATGCTCGCCTTTTTACCGCTCATGGCCCTGCCAGAAGGCGCTGGCGCCTATACCCGGTCGCTGCCAGTGGCGGTGTTTTGCACCGTAGGCGCCTCGTTTATCGTGTCCCTAACCATTATTCCGTTTTTGGCCAGCCGTATCCTGCCCAAGCATGAGGCCGCCGAGGGCAACCGGCTGTTACAGACCGTCAATCACGGCATTCAGACCTTTTACAAGCCGATCTTACATGTGGCCTTGGCCAAGCCTTGGCGGGCGCTTGGCCTGATCATGGCTGTTTGCCTGTTCAGTTTTCCCATGCTTAAGGCGATTGGCTCCAGCCTGTTTCCAGCCGCCGAAACGCCGCAATTCTTGGTTCGGGTCGAGTTGCCAGATGGCAGCCCCCTGACCCGCAGCGATCAGGCGATGAAATTTGTCGAGGCGCGCCTAGCCAAGACGCCCGATGTGGCCTGGTTTGCCTCCAATCTTGGGCGCGGCAATCCGCAGATATTTTACAACCAGCCACAATATGAAACCAGCCCGGGCCTTGCCGAGATTTTTGTCGCCCTCAAGGCCTGGACGCCTGGCAAGAGCGAGGTGGTAGTCGATGGTCTGAGGCGTGAATTTGCCGACTATCCGGGCGCGCGGATAAAACTCATCACCTTTACCAATGGCCCGCCGCTAGAGGCCCCGATTGCCATCCGGCTTAAGGGCGATGACCTAACCGTGCTAAAGGCCCTAGCCGGCCGGGTCGAGACGGTGCTGAACCAGACCCCCGGCACGCGCGATGTGGTCAATCCGATCCGGGTTGATCGCACCGACCTTAATCTGGGCATTGATGAAGATAAGGCCGCGGCCCTTGGCATCCCATCTGGACTAGCAAGACGCGTGGTTAGGCTTGCCCTATCGGGCGAGGACGCGGCCCGATATCGTGATCTGGACGGCGACGATTATGCCGTGACCGTCGGCCTGCCCTTGAGCCAAACCACCAGCGGCGGGCGCAATGACCTGTCAGCCCTTGATCAGATCTATATCCCCTCGGCCGGCGGTCAGGCCACGCCCCTTTCGGCCATTGCCAGCCCGCACCTACAATCAAGTCCCTCGCGCATTGAACGCTTTCAGCGCCAACGCAAGGTCACAGTGACCGCCTATACCAAGACCGGCCAGGTAACCTCCAAGGTCACGGCCGACGCGGTCGCGCGCATTCAGGACCAGGTCCCACTGCCGCCGGGCTATAGCCTGTCGGTTGGCGGCGAGGCCCAGGCCCAATCGGAAAGCTTTTCAGGCCTTGGCTCAGCCATCATGGTGGCCATCGCTGGTATATTGGCTGTTCTGGTCTTGGAGTTCGGGCGCTTTCGCAGCGCGCTGGTCGTGGCCGGTATTATTCCGCTCGGCCTGTTTGGCGCGGTCGCTGCCCTATGGGTTACAGGCAATTCGCTGTCCTTTACCGCAACGATTGGCATTATCGCCCTAATCGGGATCGAGATCAAAAACTCCATCCTTCTGGTCGATTTTACCGAACAATTGCACCGTCAGGGCGTTGGGCTGGCCGAGGCGATTGAAAAGGCTGGTGAGGTAAGGTTCTTGCCCGTGCTGCTAACCTCGGTGACTGCGATTGGCGGGCTCTTGCCGCTGGCCTTTGAGCGCTCTGGCCTTTATTCGCCCCTAGCCATTGCCATTATCGGCGGACTGATCTCATCAACCCTTTTGTCTCGGATCGCCACCCCGGTCATGTATTGGCTGGTCGCTCGGGGGGATGAGGCCAAGGCCGAACAAGGGGCGCTTGCTTAATTTCTATACTTCCAGCATTATAGAAATATGGACACAGAAACCGCCTCTGCTCGCCTATCTGCCCTCTCCCATCCGACGCGCTTGGGCATATTTCGCCTGCTCGTACAGGCCGGGCCAGAGGGGCTAGCAGCCGGTGAGGTTGCGCGGCGCCTGAGCATTATCCCCAACACACTCTCCGCGGCCCTGACCATATTGAG
>CANGEH010000072.1 GCA_947452665.1 Caulobacteraceae bacterium | reverse complement strand
TGCAGGATCGACAACTGCGCCAAGGCCGTCATTTCCATAAAGGCCCCCAGCACCCCGCCATGGATTGCTGGAAGCATGGGATTGCCGATCAGGTGCGGTGCAAACGGCAAGATGGCGGTCATTTCATCCCCCGCCAATTCGGCGCGGACGCCGAGATATTGGGCATAGGGAATGCCAGCCAGCAGGGCGTCCAGTTGGTCAGACGATTGGCTCATGAGGCTGAGCTTTTTGGTTCGGCGTGCGAATTGATCATAAAGGCGGCCTGGGCTGTGGCGACCGGATCATTGGGGTCAAGGTCCCAGGCACTGGCGCGGACAAAGGCGATGGAGCGGGTGACCTTATAGCAGTCGGCCTTGGCAATCACGCCGTGGCCGGGCAGGGCTGCGCGCATATAATCAATGCGCAGGTCCAGGGTCGCAATTGGGGTTAGGCTGTCTAGTCCCATCATCACCGCATGCCCGCAGACATGGTCGAGCAGGGCCGTCACGACGCCCCCGGCTATGACGCCGGCCTGCGGATCGCCAATCAGGTCTTCTCGAAAGCCGACCTTAAGCGTGGCCGTCCCCTTGGCGACGTCCAAGATCTCAAACCCGAGGGCCCGCGAATGGGGCGACCAGTCAAGGCGGCCTATGGCCGGTGCGCGCATTTTTGCGTCTGGGGATGAATCGGTCATGGCCTGACCCTACAGCCACCAGCGCCAACTGCAAGCCTTGCCAAACTGGGTGATTGGCATAGCCCTCTGCGTTCGAGTTGGGCCCGCCTAATTTCAGTTAAGGGCTTTAAAATCATTGCTTTTTTAGATGCTTACATCTGTGAAATGTCATTTTTTTTGCGGTCGATCCGACCAATATTGACGTTGGTCGTGTTCGCTCCGGCGGACGCTTGCGACCGATAAAGGTTGCCTAAGAGGGCAGAAGAGGGTTCGGATAATGAAAATGAAATGGCTTGCAGGGGTCGCGCTAGCGAGCCTTGTCTCGGCAGTTTTGATCCCGGCGACCGGCGCATTGGCGCAGGAAACTGGCGTCTATGGCGCTATTGACCTTGGCTATCACGAGCCCAAGGGCATTGATGCGACATCGGCCAATAATCAACCAGATGGTTCGCGCTATGACTGGCGCTGGGCGGGCAAACAAACCGGCGCGGGCTTTGCGCGGCTGGGCTATCAATATGACCCCAACTGGCGGTTTGAACTGGAAGCGGGCCTTCGCCCCGGCGATCTAAGGTCTGCCTCTGGCAGCTTGTCTCGTCCTGTAACGGGGCTTTGTACAGACGGTGTCGTGCGCGCCAGCGTGCTTTCGACCTGCGGCCGTATTGGTGGCAAGCTGGAATCCTTCACCCTAATGGGCAATGTGATCTACGACTTCATGCCCGCAAGCCAGGTGAACCCCTTTATCGGGGTCGGGGCCGGTATGAACCATGTCAAGATCAAGACGCGCGGCGAACTTGCCATAGGAACCCCCGATGGGCAGAGCTTGCGTGTTGACGATTCCGACACGGTCCTTGCCTATCAGGTCCTGGCGGGTTTGGCGTTCAAGACCAGCGACCGCATGAAATTGGATGTGACTTATCGCTATCTAAGTGGCTCGGACGTCTCATTCAACTCGACCGGTTCTGGCGTCCTTCAACCTGGATCCTGGAAGGGCCGGTATGACGATCAGTCGGTGACCCTGGGTCTGCGCTATGCGTTTGGTGCGCCGCCACCGCCGCCGCCCCCACCGCCCCCACCGCCTCCACCCCCGCCGCCAGAACAGCCCGCACCGCCTCCTCCGCCACTCCCCGTGGCCTATGAGGCCCGCGAATTTGTGGTGTATTTCCCTTGGGATGAATATGTCCTGACGCCAGAGGCTCAGGCTGTGATCCAGCAGGCGGCCCAGTATTCCTCAGATGGCAAGGCAACTCGCATCACGGTGGTTGGCTATACCGACAGCTCCGGTCCAGCGACCTATAATACTGGCCTGTCCGAAAAGCGTGCCAAGGCTGTCTCGGACGCGCTGGTTGGCCTAGGCCTGCCCGCGACCAGCCTAGCCGTGGATTGGAAGGGTGAAACCAACTTGGCTGTGCCGACCCCCGACGGCACAAAAGAGCCCTTGAATCGTCGGTCAACGGTCATGATCAACTTCTGATCCTGATCCTGCCCATCAAGGGGCTTATGGGGAGTCCGGCGCCAAGGCCGGGCTCCCTTTTTGCGTCCGATTGGCTTGATCAAGCCTCATTAAGGGCCATATGTTTACTCATGACCAAAGCCATCGCCACCCTGACCCTTGCTGCGTTTAGTCTGTGTCTGGCCCTGATCGCAGGCCTGCCGAGCCAGGCTGCGCCTGCGCGCGAAACCGCTATTTTTGCCGGCGGCTGTTTTTGGTGCGTTGAGCATGACATGAAGGCCATACCCGGCGTGGTCTCGGCTGTGTCGGGCTATACGGGCGGGCATGTCGTCAAGCCGACCTATGAAGATGTAACCAGCGAGACCTCCGGCCATCTGGAATCGGTCCAGGTTACGTTTGACCCGGCCAAGATCAGTTATGCCGCTCTGGTGGCCCGCTTTATGCGCCTGGTCGATCCGACCGATGCCGGCGGCCAGTTTTGTGATCGCGGCCAATCTTATCAGAGCGCCATTTTTGTCAGTGGCCCGGCTCAGCGCGCGGCGGCTCAAGCGGTCTTGGCCCGGCTGCAAACCACATCGCTCAAGGGTAAGATTGTCACCCCGGTCCGCGACGCTGTGACCTTCTGGCCCGCTGAGGGCTATCATCAGGATTTTTCGAACAAGAACCCCCTGCGTTATAACCTTTATCGTCAAGGCTGCGGGCGCGATGCGCGGCTTAAGGCGGTTTGGCGCGGGATCGCCCCCTAGGTCTTGCGAAAACCACCCTCGCTGGCTATCGGTGTCGCGTCTGTGACACGATTTTGTGCTCAAGCAGGCACCAAGGGCGGGACCAGTTCGGTCACACGCCGCGTCAGGGAATATCATGTCTCGTTTTGTCCCCGCCGAATGGGCCCAGCATCAGGCCATGTGGATTGGTTTTCCAAGCCATGGCGAGCTTTGGCTTGAACATCTAGAGGCGGCCCAGGCTGAGGTTGCGGCCCTCGCCCTCGCCCTGGCCGGTCCAGGTGCAGAGCGCGTAAAGCTGCTCGTCGCCGGTCCGGACGCGCTCAAGGCCGCTAAGGCTCTGATTGGATCAATGGCCGGTATAGACCTGGTTGAGTCGTCATTTGGCGATGTCTGGCTGCGCGATACCGGGCCGATCTGGGTCAAGCATGGCGGTGAGATCCGCGCCCAAGGCTTTGGCTTTAATGGCTGGGGCGGCAAATATGATCTGCCCGAAGACCATGGGGTCGCGGCCAGCCTAGCCCAGGCCAGCGGTTCGCCCCTAGACACCACTGATTTTATCCTTGAGGGCGGATCGCTCGATCATGACGGGTTTGGCAATGTCCTGACCACGCGCCAATGCCTGCTTAATGCCAATCGCAACCGCGGCATAACCGAGGCCGCTGCCGAGGCCAAGCTTGCCACCACGCTTGGTGTAAAGAAGGTCCTCTGGCTGGATGATGGTCTGATGAATGACCATACTGATGGCCATATCGATAATCTGGCCCGGTTTGTTGCCCCCGGCGTTGTCGCCTGTCCGCTCGGCTATGGCCGGGCTGATCCCAATACTGATCTTTATGGCGAGACGGCCCGCCAACTCATGGGCATGACCAGCCATGATGGCAGCGCCCTACAGGTCGTGCGCATTGCCTCGCCTGGCCGGGTTGAAGATGCCGATGGCCAAGCTGTGCCCGCCTCACACATGAATTTCTTGATCGCCAACAAGGCGGTAATTGTGCCGCTGTATGACGATGCCGAGGCCGGTGCCCATGCGGTTGAAGCCCTGGCCAGCCTGTTTCCCGAGCGCAAGGTGATTGGCTTGCCGTCCAAGGCGGTCTTGACCGGCGGCGGCTCGTTCCACTGTATCAGTCAGCAGGTGCCCGCATGAGCCGAACCCTGACCGTTGCGGCCCTGCAAACCGCCTATGGCGACGATATGGCCGCCAATCTGGCCCGCACCGCCGAATTGGTGCGCGAGGCCGCGGCCAAGGGTGCCCAGGTGATCCTGCCGTCCGAACTGATCCAGGGTCACTATTTTTGCGTCACCCAGTTGGAGCAATGGTTTGCCACGGCCCATCCTTGGCGCGAGCATCCGTGCGTGACTGCCCTGGCGCCATTAGCGGCGGAACTGGGCGTGGTGATTCCGGTCTCGATCTTTGAGCGCGAAGGGCCACACTATTTCAATAGCGTGGTCATGATCGATGCCGATGGCAGTCTGATGGGCGTCTATCGCAAGAGCCATATTCCCGACGGCCCCGGCTATCAGGAAAAATACTATTTCCGCCCCGGCGATACCGGTTTCAAGGTCTGGGACACCCGGTTTGGCCGGATCGGCGTGGGGATTTGCTGGGACCAATGGTACCCTGAATGCGCCCGGGCCATGGCCCTGATGGGGGCGGAGGTCTTGCTCTATCCCACGGCCATTGGATCAGAGCCGCAAGATGCCAGCCTTGATACGCGTGATCCTTGGCAAAGGGCCATGCAGGGCCACGCGGTCAGCAATGTCATCCCCGTGGTTGCCGCCAACCGCACCGGTTTTGAGCCCGGTCCTGGCGGTGGTCAGTCCTTTTATGGCTCCAGCTTTATTGCCGATCACCGCGGCGATCTGGTCGCCAGTTTGGGCCGCGAAGGTCAAGGCGTGATCACGGCTAGCTTTGACCTTGATTTCCTAGCCGCCCACCGCGCCTCGTTCGGGTTCTTTAGGGACCGCCGCACAGATTT
Organism: Caulobacteraceae bacterium; assembly: GCA_947452665.1. Classification (GTDB taxonomy): domain Bacteria; phylum Pseudomonadota; class Alphaproteobacteria; order Caulobacterales; family Caulobacteraceae; genus CAISGS01. The sequence goes on along the minus strand of CANGEH010000072.1, from coordinate 4,213 downwards.
GTACGGTGCCTTGGTCAGTCCCAGACCAACAATCTAATCTTCCCCGCCCGCCCCCTTCCCCGGCTTCGCCGGTACTTCCCCCAGAGGGGGAAGATTTGGCTCGGGGCAATCCTCCCCCATTGGGGGAGGGGGACCGCGAAGCGGTGGAGGGGGCCTCGCTTGGACCTAGCCCAGCACGGTCTTGCCGTTCTTGATCACGGTTACGCCGCGTTCCTTGACCCGCGCCTCGAACGAGACCGTATCGCCGTCCTTCCACATATCGACCGTGATGGTCTCGCCAGGATAGACGGGCGAGGAAAAGCGCACGGCGTGGCTCTTGATCTTGGCGGGGTCATAATCGGCGTAGGTTTGCAGCACGGCGCGGCAGGTGATGCCATAGGTGCAAAGCCCGTGCAGGATAGGCCGCGGAAACCCTGCGGCCGTGGCAATGGCCGGATCGGAATGCAGCGGGTTGCGGTCGCCCGATAGCCGATAGATCAAGGCCTGGTCGGGGCGGGTGGGGATGTCGATGGACTGGTCAGGAGCACGGGTCGGCACCTCGTGCGGGGCGGGCGCGCCGTCGGACGGGCCGCCAAAGCCGCCATCACCGCGCGCAAAGGTCGAGCCCAAAAGGGTGGCAATCGGCTCGCCGCTCTTGGCATCCTTGATCACAGTCTCGGTATAGATGACCGCGCCCTTGCCCGGTCCCTTGTCATAGGCACCCGCTATGCGGCTGTCTGCAATGATTTCCGCCTCGGTCGGCATGGGCTTGTGAAAGGTCACCGACTGCTCGCCATGCACGACCATGAGGTAGTTTATGCCGGTCTTGCCCATGGGGCCGGCGCCCCAGGCCACGACGGTGGCTAGGGTCGGCACGGCCTTGAGGTTGTTCTCATAGACAAACGGCAGCTCGTCCATATTGAGCGGATCAGAGCCCATACCAATGCCCAGCGCATAGAGCATGGTTTCGCGGTCGCGCCAGGCAAAGCTTTGGCCTTCGGTTTTCAGGTCCAAAATGGCGGGATAGGCAATGGGCATGGTCGGTTCCTCTATGCGCTTGGCCACGGGGGGCCTTGGGGTTTGATCTAATCAAAGCCCGGCGCGGCTTCGGTGGCAAGCCTCCATTGCCGCTTGCAAGATCATCATATAGAAACCTGTCCAAGCTTGAGCGCGACCCGCTTTTTTCCAGGCGTCTGAAAGGGCGTCTTCCTCTATTCGACAGAGCCTTCTTCTCATGGAAACTACTCCTCTGCCCCAAAACGCTGAAATCTCCGGCAATGTGCTGTTTTACGCCAAGCCCGAGCCCTTGAATAAGGAAGCCCATAGCAAGCTTGGTCTGATGCAGGTCGATAAGCCGTTTGGCTTTGCCGCCACCACCAATGTCGTGCCCCTGACGGTCACAGAATTTGCACCGGCATCCTTGTCCTATCCGATCATTTTTGCCGGTGAGCAGTTGCAGCCGCTGGCGGTCATGGCCGTCAATCAGGGTGAGAATTTGGCGATCAATGCCGATGGTTCGGTTGCTGCCGACGCCTATCTGCCCGCCTATGTGCGCCGCTATCCGTTTGTGCTGGCTGGCGATGAACAGGGTGAGCGCTTGATCGTTTGTATCGATGTTGCCTCCAGCCTGATCAAGGAAAACGGCGATATTCCGATGTTTGAGAATGGCGAGCCCACCGAATACACCAAGGGCTGCATCCAGTTCTGTAACGATTTTGAAGCCGAGCGTCAGCGTACGGACAATTTCGTCAATGTTCTGAAAGAACATGATCTGTTTGAGACCAAGCAGGCCACCTTCACGCCGCGCAATGGCGATGGCACCTTTGGTGAGCCACAAGTGATTGCCGAATATTTCGCCGTGTCGGAAGAAAAGCTGCTGGCCCTGCCTGCGGACAAGTTTATCGCCCTGCGTGATAATGGCGCCCTGTCACAAATCTATGCGCATCTGGTGTCCCTCAATGGCTGGGACAAGCTGATCGCCAAGACCTTGATCAAGAACGCAGCCGCAGCCGAAGCGGCTTAAGGTCTGTCTAGGACTAATTTAAAGGGCGGAAGGGGGAGGCGGACTAAGCGCCCCCCGCCCCCTTCCGCCTTCCCCGCGCAGGCGGGGACCCAGACCGTTTCCTCAGGCCTGTAATCCACCCACTGGATCCCCGCCTGCGCGGGGAAGGCGGCGGAGGGGAAGCGGGCATGTCGGTGATGGCAGAAGTCGTGACCGGGCGGCGACGGGTGATCGACGACCTTCAGTCGCCCGTCTCGCCCCGGCATTTGAACAGGCTGCGGGTTAGGCAGGAAAATACCAGGCGGCCGCCCTCGTCCAAGAGGTCATGCTGGGCAATGACAATGCCCTTGGCGTCGCCGACCGGGTCCTTGCCCAGTATCGTCATGCGGCCGCGCAATAACTCCCCCACCGGCGGATTACGCGCCCAGCGAAGGGCATCGACCGCCAGACGCTTGGTCTGGGGCCAATCGGTGGTGTTCTGGCTGTCCAGCCGCGCCCACAAGGCATAGATCATGGCATCGGGCGCGCCCTCATCAGCGTGCCAGGTGGGCGCAAAGGTGGTGATAAAGGCGTCAAGCGCCCTCGCATCAACCGCCACTGCGCCCAAGGATACAACCTGGCCAATCTCAATCTCTTCAAAAAAAGCGGGCACGCTTGGCCTTTCGATCAGGGTTCAGGAGAGATGCGGACCAAGAGCTTGCCGTCATGATCGCCGCTGAACAGGCGCTTGACCGCGTCGGCGGCATTGTCCAGCCCCTCCACGACATGCGCCTTCCACTTGATCTGACCGGACATCACCCAGGGTGCCAGTTCGGCAAAGGCCTCGCCTGCGCGCGGTAGGTAATCAATCACGATAAAGCCCTTGATCAGCAGGCGGCGCATCAAGACCTTGGCAAAATCGGAGGGGCCAGCGACCAGGCCTTCATGATTATAGGTCGAGATCATGCCGCACAGGGCCATGCGGCCAAACAGGTTCATCCGCGCGACCACGGCATCCATAATCTCGCCGCCGACATTTTCGAAATTGACATCAATGCCGTTGGGGCAGAGCCGGTCCAGGCCCGCGCCGACATCCTCATTCTTATAATCAATCGCCCCGTCAAAGCCGAGTTCCTCGACCAGCCAACGGCACTTGTCGGGGCCTCCGGCAATACCAATCACCCGGCAGCCCTTGAGCTTGGCAATCTGGCCAACAATAGAGCCCACCGCGCCAGCGGCGGCCGAGACCACCACCGTCTCGCCCGGCTGCGGCTTGCCAATATCGAGCAGGCCAAAATAAGCGGTCAGGCCCGTGGCCCCCAATACGCTCATAAAGGCGGGCAGGGGCACGCCCGGCAGGCTGGGCACGGGTTGGACCATGGCCTCATGACCGATCGTATAGGCTTCCCAGCCGCCAAGGCCCGGATTGACCAGATCGCCCGGATTAAACCGGGCCGAGCGCGAGGCCTCGACCACGCCAATCGTGCCGCCGCGCATAACCTGGCCAATCTCGACCGGCGGCAGATACTGGTCCTGATCGCTCATCCAGATGCGGTTGGTTGGGTCCAGCGACAGATAGATATTGCGGATCAGGATCTCGCCATCCTCTAGGTCGCGAATAGGCGCCTCGATTAGTTCCAGATTATCGGCGCCAATATCGCCCTCGGGCCGCTTGCGCAAAATCCATTGTTTATTGGTCGGCCAATTGGTTGCCATGATGTTTTCTCCGCGTGCTTATCTATCTTTGTTGATGATCATGGCGGCTCAGCGGCGAATGTCGAGAGGCCTTGGGGCGAGATGCACACTTGGCATGGCTGTTTTCTGGCCTTAGCTGTGCGGCGGATAGATTTGTGAGGGCGTGGTTTTGTTCAAGCTAAGGGCTTTGGGACGCATTGCTGCGGTATTGGCGTTGGCCGCAGGGCTGGGCCTAACTGGCTCTGTGCTGGCCGCGTCTGTGAATACGGGCCATGTCAAGGCCGAGCTGGTCGTCAGCGGTGAGGCCGTGCCCGGCGGTGAGGTCTCTGCCGCCCTGCGCCAGACCATTGCCAAGGACTGGCACACCTATTGGCGCAATCCGGGTGATGCTGGTCAGGCCACGACCCTTGACTGGACCCTGCCTTCTGGTTGGAGCGCGGGCGAGATTGTCTGGCCAACCCCGCAGCGCCTGCCCTTGGGCAGTCTGATGAATTATGGCTATGAGGGCCAGGTGCTCTTGCCCGTCGCCTTGACGGTTCCCGCCAGCGCCCGCCCCGG
>CANGEH010000071.1 GCA_947452665.1 Caulobacteraceae bacterium | reverse complement strand
GGCGTGGTTTCCGGCGGACGCCGCAATGACGCCGCGGCCTTTTTCCTCGGCCGTCATCAAGGACAGCTTGTTCAGCGCGCCGCGCTCTTTAAAGGCGGCGGTAAATTGCAGGTTCTCAAACTTCACCCAGACCTCTGCCCCGGTAATCTCCGAAAGCGTGCGCGAATGGCGACAAGGCGTGCGCTCAATATGGCCCTTTAGGCGCGCAGCAGCCGACTGGATGTGGTCAAAGGTCAAGGACATGACAATACCAATGCTTGGTCAGGCCCGCTGGGAAAGCCCCATCGGACGCGTGGGCAAACTAGCGGCCAGCCCCCCAAACTGCAATCGCTAGTGTCAAATCGGCTCTAGCCGCCCAGCGGTTCGATCAGACCGCGTCATATTCTGCCACCAGGTGCCCGGGCGCGATCTGCAGCAATTGCGGCACATAGATGGGGTCTGTCTCACTCAAGGGCAGGCGCGATGGCAAGAATTGCAGGCCGGCGAGTGGGTCCAGCGGACTGGCCGGTTCGCCGTTCAGCCGCACCCGCTTGCGTGCGCGCTCAAGTTCCGGATCCGGGATCAAGGCGGCGGCCAGAAGCGCGCGGGTATAGGGGTGCTGGGGGTGGGCAAACAGTGTGGAGGTTGGGGCTTCTTCCATCACCCGGCCAAGATAGAGCACCATGACCCGGTGGCTGATCTCGCGCACCACGGCCAGATCATGGCTGATAAAGATCATGGCCATGCCGAGGTCTTTTTGCAGATCGATCAGGAGGTCGATAATCTGAGCCCTGATGGAAACATCGAGCGCCGAGACCGCCTCGTCACAAATCACTAGTTTCGGCTTGAGCATCATTGCCCGGGCAATACCAACGCGCTGGTTCTGGCCGCCGGATAATTCGTGCGGATAGCGGTTGATCAGGTCGGGCGACAGGCCAACCCTTTGCATCATGGCCCGCACTTCTTGCTCGCGCCCTTTGGCGTCCAGATCGCCGCGATAGACCTGCAACGGCTCGGCCATGGATGAGCCTATGGTCATGCGCGGATCAAGGCTGGCCAAGGGGTCCTGAAACACAATCTGCAGGTCCTTGCGGGCCTTTTTCAAGGCCGCGCGATCCGCCTGGGTTATCTCGCTGCCGAGAACCGTAACCGTGCCTTCGGTTGCGGGAACCAGGGCCAGGATGGCGCGCGATAAGGTGGTCTTGCCACAGCCGCTTTCGCCGACCACGCCGAGGGTCTCGCCCTGACGGACGTGAAAGCTGACACCGTCCACGGCGCGCAGGATCTTTTTGGGCGCAAACAGGCCATTGTCGAGCGGATACCAGACCTTGAGGTCATGGCCCTCAACCACCACGGCGGCGTCATCGGTGACGGGCGACAAGACCGGCCGACCTCCACGCCCTTCGCGGTCAAGGCGTGGGATGGCGTCTAGAAGCTGGCGGGTATAGGCGGTGACGGGACTGGAAAACACGCCTTGGGCTGTGCCCTGTTCGACAAACACGCCGTCCTTCATCACGCAAACCGTATCGGCCAGCCTAGCAATCACGCCCATATCATGGGTAATCAGCACCATGGCCGTGCCCGTCTCGGCCTTGAGCTCGGCCATAAGATCGAGGATCTCGGACTGGACCGTGACATCCAGCGCTGTGGTCGGCTCATCGGCAATCAACAGGGCCGGATCGCCGGCCATGGCGCCCGCTATCATAACCCGCTGGCGCATGCCGCCGGAAAGCTCGTGGGGATACTGATTTAGCCGACGCGCGGCTTCTGGAATTCTTACCCGGTCCAGCCAGGCCTTGGCCCGCGCCATGGCATCGGTATGGCTCAGGCCCAGATGCAGGCGCAAGGGCTCGGCAATCTGCTCGCCAATCCGCACATGCGGGGTCAGTGCGGTCAGCGGATCTTGAAAAATCATCGCCATTTTCGAGCCGCGCACGCGGTTGAGCTTGGCGGCGCTCAAGCCCAATATGTCTTCGCCCTTGAAACGAACCGCGCCGCTGGCCCGTCCATTGGCGGCCAAGAGGCCCATGATAGTCATAAAGGTTTGGCTCTTGCCCGAGCCACTCTCGCCGACCACGCCCAGACACTGGCCTGCATCCACCGAAAGGCTGACCCCCTTGACCGCCTCGACCAGACCATCATGGGTCGAAAAGCTGATCTTTAGATCCGTAACGGCCAAAACCGGCGGCGTTGGGTTGGGGGTCAAGGCTGTGGTCCTTAAGGCAAATCAGTCGCAAGGGACTGTAACCGCATCGGCCGTGAGCGCAATCTGCGTCAAGGGCTAAGCTTGGGCTTTTCAAGCGGCTTCAAATTAGGGCAAATGGCCACCTTAACCTTGTGAGCGCCCCATGCCTGTCATCTCGATCGTCAATACCGCCATTTTCGATAATGGTTCCATTCGCAAGCTGGCCTCCAGCCTGGCGCAATTGGGGTCTAAGCGGCCCTTGCTTGTCACCGATCAGGGCCTGGTCGCTGCAGGCGTCGCGGCCACTGTGATTGGCCAGGCCGGTGAGGCGGGCTTTGCCGCCATTTTCGACCAGACCCCGCCCAATCCTGACGAAGACAGCGTCACGGCCGCGACGGCCCTGTTCAAGGCGCATGATTGCGACGGCGTGGTTGGTCTTGGCGGCGGCTCCAGCATGGACCTGGCCAAGGCTGTGGCCTTGATGGCCAGCCATGAAGCGCCGCTCGAAAAATACGGCGCCTCGGCGCGGGGCGGTAAGTACATCACCAAGACCTGCCCGATCATTGCCATCCCCACCACTTCGGGCACGGGCTCTGAGGTTTCGGTCGGGGCTGTGGTGGTCTTGAATAATGGCCGCAAGGAAACCTTCCTGTCGCCGCACCTGATCCCCGGCGTGGCGATCTGTGATCCAGAACTTAGCCTTGGCCTGCCCGCTGGCCTCACCGCAGCGACCGGCATGGATGCGGTGACCCACTGTATCGAGGCCGTGCTTTCGCCAGTGGATAATCCACCGCTCGAAGCGATTGGCTATGATGGGGTAGAGCGCGCTGTGGGCATGGGCTGGCTGGAGCGGGCGGTGGCTGATGGCTCGGACCTTGAAGCGCGCTCACAAATGATGATGGCCTCGCTAGAGGGGGCGCTTGCCTTTGCCAAGGGTCTGGGCGCTGTGCATGCCCTGTCGCACTCTTGTGGCCGTCTACCGGGCCTGAAGCTGCATCACGGTGCGCTCAATGCCCTGTTCCTGCCCGCCGTGATCCGGTTCTCGGAAGGCGCGGCCCCGGCCAAATATGCGCGTTTGAAAAAGGCGATGAACCTAGCCGCCGATGCCGATCTGGCTGATGCCCTGGCCGCCTTGAATGCCAAGCTGGGTATTGTGCCCAAGCTGTCCAGCCTTGGCGTGACCCGTGACGTGATCCCAGACATCATCCGTTATGCGGTCAGCGATCTGGCCCATATGACTGCCCTAAAGCGCCCAACTGAGGCCGAGTACGAGGCCCTGATCGAGGCCGTGTTTTAGGCAGCGGACGATATGGCGCGGTGCAGTTCCAGCACTGCGCACAAGATGTGATAGAACGAACTGGCGGGGGCGGCTTCAGAAACGAAGTCGCCTTTTTCCGTCATGCGATCGCGCCAAAGCCCCGTCACGGGAACGTCGAGATATTTTAGCAAGGCCTTTGCGGCACTGACCGCGCCGTCCAGATCGGCTGGCTTGCCGGTGGTCTGGGCCAATCTTAGCCCGGCCTTGAGCCGCTCAGTCTGGGGCCATAGCCGGGCCCCGCCGTCCAAGACCTGTAAATCCTCCAGCACCACACTAATGGCCACGCCGCGCGCAGGATCGACGCCGTGCGTTTCGGCCAAGTCAATCATCCGCTTGGCGGCGGCAATCGCATCAGGCCGATTCTTGGACTGGCCCCAGCCTAGCAGCAGCCATCCCCATTCGAACTGGTGGCCAGGCTCCCATTTTCGGCCCTCCAGGCCCGGCATGGCTTGCCAATCGCCATCGAAGTATTCCCGCACCGCGCCGGTCTTGGCATCGATAAATTGGTTTAGGCACAAGGCGGCGATCGCATCGGTCTCAGCCTGCCAGACCGGGTCCTTGCTCACGGCCGTCCAGGCCAGACAGGCTTCAAAAAGGTGCATGTGGGGATTGGATTGCAAGGGCAGGCTTGGCGGCAAGGTTTCTTCAAACCCGCCAAGATTGCGCCCCTGGCGGGCCTTGAGGCTGGCCAATAGGGTCTTTGCCTTGTGCTCAAGCTCAAAACCGACCGGCATGCGGCCTTGCAAGCTGGCCAAGGCAAACAGGCCAAAGGCCTGGTCATAGAGCGAGGGCCCCTCATCGAGCGATCGGCCATCGGCGGCGACCAGATTGCGGATTAGGCCATCGGTGCGGAAAAATCGGGCCAGATAGGTTTTCAGCTCGGTTTCGATAATCGCGCGCCAAGGCCCGTCCCAGCCCAGTTCCCCCGCCACGGCAAAGCAATAGAGCTGGCGCGGCGTCACCCGGCCACGGCGAGGCAGATCGAGGGCCTTGCCGTCTTGATCAATTTTTTCATGGAATCCGCCCTGGGTGGCGTCGCGCCCGGTCTTGGCCCAAAGCGGCAGGGCATGATCCAAGGCCCAATCGCGCAAACCATCCCTTAGACCGGTCAGGGTCTGCCATTGGGTTGAGGCGATCAGGGCGGAGGATAGGGGCAAGGCATTTTGTTTCATAAAGGATCAGACCCGGCTGGCGGGCGTGGAATCAAGCTCTACCATACTGATGCGGCGTAAATCGCCTAGGGTGCGGCCATTGTCATCGACCGTGACCATATCGACATACCGATAGCCGGGCATAACCTTGTCGGCAGCATAGGCGCGCAGGTCATGCACCATGGCGCCGAGCGCCGGGTCCCTAGCCTGAAACGATAAGAAGAAGCGAATATCGCTCTCGACCAGGTCTTGGTCGGACAAATGCTGTAACGGGCTCTGGGCATTGATCGGGTGCATAAGGATCATGTTTAGCGCGAAGACGGGATTATGGGCGCGCAGCAAGCCCAGCTCATAAACCCGGCGAAACACTTGGCCCTCATGGCTAACCTCACGCATCAAGACGGATAGCCGCACCTGTGCGTCGCTGAGAATATTGGTCCGTCCATTGCCAATCCGGATCATCAAGGTGCGGCAGCCATTATAGGGCGTTACCACCATGTGGTCGGCATAGACCACCATGGCCCGCGGTCGCGAGAACCGTACAAAGATCAGGCCGGTCAATATGGCGGTAAAGGCGACCCCAACCAGGATCTCACAGGCAGCAATCTGGTGGCCATAAGTGGTGGCAGGGTGCAGGTCGCCATAGCCCACTGTGGCCAGGGTCTCGATGCTGAAAAAGAACAAGTCCTCCCAATGGCCGGGGCGGACATTGGCAATACTGCCGGGCTCCAGCCCATAGAGAACTGCAAAAACCAGGGCCGTGACCAGATAGGCCCCCGCAATCAGGAGCAGAAACATCGGCCAGCGGACCGTCAGGGCGGCATGATAGGGATCGGAGGCATGAAAACGGCGCGCGCCAATGGTGCGCATCTCGAAGGGTTCGGGCCCAGACCGATTGGGGTCGCCCACCACCCGCTGAGATTTTGGTTCGCGCATCAAGGATCCAACCTGACCTGGCCGGCATAGACTGCCTAAAGACGAACTTGTTTGACACGATTGCGCCGCAAAATCTTGCAACAATTCCACGAATGGTAACAGGTATTGCAAATACGCCAGTGCGAGCGGCCAGTTTGGAGGTCCATAATGCTATCGCGACGCCGATTTTTTGCAGGGGCGAGCCTGGTTGGGGCTGCGTTCGGATTGGGCGGTGCCTCTGGCGCCCGCGCCGAAGCCGTTGAGCGGTTTGAGTATGCGCTCAGCGATGCCCAGTGGCGCAAACGCCTTAGCGCGCAGCAATATGCGGTTCTGCGCCAGCACGATACCGAGCGGGCAGGGACCAGTCCCCTAAACACCGAGCACAGGCGCGGGGTGTTTTCCTGCGCAGGCTGCCAGCTTGACCTCTATCGATCGCAAGACAAATTTGAGTCCGGCACGGGCTGGCCAAGCTTTATTCGGCCCATTCTTGGCGCCGTGCGCACCCGGATGGACACCTCGTTTTTTTCGGTTCGCACTGAGGTGCATTGCCGCCGCTGTGGTGGGCATTTGGGCCATGTGTTTGATGACGGCCCGCCGCCAACGGGCAAGCGCTATTGCATGAACGGTGCGGCCTTAAATTTCAGGCCCGCCTAGGCTTACGCAAGGTCTATCTTTCGCTGTTGATCAAGCCGTTATAGCCTTGGCAAAATTTTGTCAGAGAGGCAGCCATGCAAGACCGTATCACTGTGACCATGACCGGCGGCGTTGCCGATGTGCGCCTAACCCGGGCCGATAAGATGAATGCCCTGGACGATGCCATGTTCCAGGCCCTGATCGACACAGGCGAGGCGCTGAAAACCCAAAAGGGTCTAAGGGCAGTGGTCTTGTCGGGCGAGGGCCGGGCCTTTTGCGCGGGCCTCGATATGGGCAATTTTGGCAAGATGGCTTCGGGTGAGCGCAAGGGTGGCACGGGCCTGGTCAATACGCCGCGCACGCCAGGCGGTGCCAACCGCGCCCAGCATGCGGCCATGGTCTGGCGCGAAGTGCCGGTGCCGGTGATCGCCGCTGTGCATGGCGTAGCCTTTGGCGGCGGCTTTCAGGTCGCGCTTGGAGCCGATCTGCGCTTTGTCACCCCTGATCTGCGTATGGCGGTGATGGAGATCAAATGGGGTCTTGTGCCCGACATGGCCGGGATTGCCCTATTGCGCCGCATGATCCGTGACGATGTGGCGCGCGATCTGACCTATAGCGGCCGCCAGTTTAGCGGCGAAGAGGCCTATGCCATGGGTCTGGCCACCCGGGTCTGCGCCGATCCCTATGCCGAAGCCCTAGCCTATGCCCATGACATTGCCGCTAAGAACCCTGATGCGATCCGGGCAGCCAAGCGCTTGATGAACCTAGCGGACGATGCCGACCAGACCGCTATCCTGCTGGCGGAAAGCAATGAGCAAGCCGCCCTAATCGGCTCGCCCAACCAGGTTGAGGCGGTCACGGCCAGCTTGCAAAAGCGCGCCGCCAGCTTTGCAGACTAGGGCCCCGGCGTCTTTCGCCGGGGCGCAAGCCCTGTTAGCGGGGCTTTACAAACGGCAGGGTTGAGGTCAGGCCACCATCGACGGGGAAGGCTTGGCCATTGACATAGGAGGCCTCGTCCGAAGCAAGGAACAGGACCATATTGGCGATTTCTTCAGGCTCGCCATAGCGGCCCATGGGATTAAGCTGGCCGATCTTGTCCTCATTGCCGCGGGCGCGCGCATTGTCAAAAATCGGCTTGGTCATGCCGGTCTCGATCAGGCCAGGACACACGGCATTGACCCGAACCCCAGTGCCATAAAAGGCATTCGAGCTGGTCTGGACGAGCGAAATCACCCCAGCCTTAGAGGCAGAATAGGGCGAACCACCCGCATTGGCACGGATACCAGCGACTGAGGCTGTGCAGACAATCGCGCCCTTGCCCTGCTTGATCATGTGCGGCGCGGCATATTTGATCGCCAAGAACGGACCGATCAGATTGACCCGCAAGATCTCGTTCCAATAGTCCACGGTCTGTTCGAAAAACGGCACCATGCCGCCTGATATGCCGGCATTGGCATAGATGACGTCCAGACCGCCAAATTCGCTAATGGCGCGGTCAATATAGCCGACCACCTCGGCCTCAATGCCGACATCAGCCGTCATGCCAATCGCCTGGCCACCATCGGCAATAATGGCAGCGACCGTGTCATGCACGGCATCGGTCTTGTCGACGCAAAGGACCCTTGCGCCCTCGCGGGCAAAGGCCTTGGATGTGGCCCGGCCAATGCCAGAGCCTGCGCCGGTTATGATTGTCCGCTTACCGCTTAGCCGTCCCATCATCGTCTCCGATTAGTTTGTTCTTGTTAGCGCCTATAGGGGCCAAGCTAGCCGCCTTCGTCAAACGCTTGTTCGCCGCCTAAGCGCCCTCAGACTGGGTTTTTCCAGATATTGGCGGCTCAATAGGGCTGCGATCAGGGCAAGGCTCGTGGCCAGGCCTGCAAATAACCAGCCATGATGCGGGGCCAGCCAGCGGCCAACCAGCCAAACAATCGGCCAATGCCAAAGATAAAGGCTAAAGGAGGCATCGCCCAAGACCGAGACCTTGGCCAGATCGCGCCAGCGCCCTGCGGCTTCGAGCCCGACTGCGCTTGCGACTAGAGCTGCGCAAGGCCCGCCCCAGGCCAGGGCCCGCCAATAGCCAGGATCGCGCACGGCGTCAGCCTGCAAGGCCAAAAGCCCTAGGCCCAGAACCCCAAACGCCAAGCTGACCCAGAACCCTGGCAAACGCCCTGCCAGATATATCCGGGCAATCACGGCCCCGGCCAAAAACTCTAGCATCAGCGGATTGGCAAATAGCGGGCCCAAGGGATAGACGACATAGCCTAGGAGCCAGATCATCATTAGGCTCAAGGCCAATGCGCCAAACCGGCGCGCGGGGTCAAACATCAGGCTTGTGGCCACCAGGGCATAAAATACTGCCTCATAGGTCAGGCTCCAGCCCACGGGCAGGACGGGGAAGGGATCACCCGCCGGGTCATTGTGCGGGATCAGGGCGAACGACGCGGCCAGATGCGACCAGGTCAGCTGGATGGTCGGCAGATTGGCTGGATCGATCAAGACGAGGACCACGACGCTTGCCGTGGCCAGCCAATAGAGCGGCAGGATGCGCACCGCCCGATCGCGCAAAAACGCCGATGGGCTCTGATCCTTGCGCGATACAGCCAGCCACAGCACAAAACCACTAATGACGAAAAACAGATCCACCCCGGCTGAGCCAATCGCCTTTGGCGCGGGCATCCATTGGCCAATGTGAAAGGCTAGAACACTAAATGCGGCAATGGCGCGCAGGGCCTGGACCGAGCGCAGGGTCTTGGTCACCTTGGAGCCGTCACTTGGGTTCATCGTGTATGCGAATGATCAAGGACTGGCTGGCCGTGGCCATAAGCTCGCCGCTCTGGG
>CANGEH010000070.1 GCA_947452665.1 Caulobacteraceae bacterium | reverse complement strand
TGCAGCCGGTATGGATACGGCAACAGAACTGGCCGATGCCTTTAACCGCGTCGCCCTAGGTGCGATTGCCGCCCGCGCCGTTATCCTGACCGGCGAGGGTCGCGGCTTTTGCTCTGGCGCTAACCTGTCCGGTGGCGGCGCTGCGGGCCGTGAGGTTGAGGCCGATGGCAAACCCGATGCGGGCCGGGCGCTGGAGACCCATTATAATCCCCTGGTCGCGATCATGCGCGACTTCCCCATGCCGATCATTACGGCTGTCAATGGTGCCGCCGCTGGGGTTGGCTGTTCCATGGCCCTGCTGGGCGACATCGTAGTGGCCGCCGAAAGCAGCTATTTCCTGCAAGCCTTCCGCCGCATTGGCCTAGTGCCCGATGGTGGCTCGACCTATTTGCTGCCGCGCATGATCGGCAAGGCCCGCGCCATGGAAATGGCCCTGCTCGGCGACAAGATTCCCGCCAAGACGGCGCTGGAATGGGGCCTGATCAATCGCTGCGTGCCCGATGCTGACCTAATGCCCACGGCCATGACCATTGCCAAGGAATTGGCGGCTGGTCCCATGGCGCTGGGCATGATCCGCAAGCTGATCTGGGAAAGCCTGGATGCCGACTGGGACGCGCAACTGACCGCCGAACGCAAGGCGCAGCGCAAGGCGGGTAAGTCGGCGGACTTTATCGAAGGCGTTAGCGCCTTTTTGCAAAAGCGCGTCGCCCAGTTCAAGGGCCAATAGCTAGTCCAAGGGCTTTGCCGCCGGGTCATTCACCCAGGCCGGGCGGCGAAGCGACTTGGCGGTATATGTGCCATCAGGCAGGCGGATCGGGGCCGTGGTTTCTAGGCTACGGCGCATGGTGTCATATCCGGCCATATGCACGACCCCGACCGTCGCACCCGGCATATAGCGCTCAATCAGCCGTGTCTGGTCCTGATCACAAGCCCAGTGCGGGCCCATATAATTGCAAATATCAGGGGCCAGATCGACCGGCAGGCCGTCTATATAGACCGCAAGGCCAAGCGATAACTGGTCAGAGGTAAACACCCTGCCCCGCCCGATCACCCGCTCTTGGCGACTGCGCCAGGCCTGCCAGTGCGGCGCGTCCTGTCGCAGGACAAAGGCCCCGGTATTGAGCGTGCCCTGATTGGCGATGGCGCGCGCCTCAGACTCCTTAACCCCAGATCGCCGCGCATTCTTGTAGAGGATGGACCGCACCTCAGCATAGCCAAACGCCGCCCAGCGCAGTGGCAAGGTATGGGTTGAGTTGCGCGAGGACTGCGAGACGATCGCCATCGGCCCCTTGGCAGCGGCATCAAACATCATATCGACCGGGGCCATGTCCTGTATCCAGGCATCGCCATCAATCCAAGCAATCAGCTCTGTATCGGGCAGGTATGTATCTAGAAAGGTACGGGCAATCTGGACCTTGAGGTGCTCGCGCCCGCGAATGCGCCAGTCCGCAATCTTAAAGCCCCAATCGACATCGAGGATCTGAGCCCCATAGCGGCTGGTCAGATGCGCTTTTTGCTCTGGCTCAAGGCCGCCATCGATTACCGCCAAACCCATTTGGCTCGTATCGCGGAAATAGCGCACCGAGGCGCAAAGCTCCTCAATCATAGGAAAATAGACGGCGTCCCCACCAGTAACAATCGTGCGTGCGGCCATCTTGCTGTCCTCAAATTACGCTCCGTCTGATCGTAGCGGTTTCTGTCGGCCCAGCAAGGTTTGGGCAAGATTGTCTTACCGTCTGTTTGACCTGCTACCGCCTTTGCGGGGAAGGCGGCCGGGTTGGGGCCGATGCCAGCCCCCTCCACCACTTCGTGGTCCCCCTCCCCCAGAGGGGGAGGATTGGAACAACGTAAATCTTCCCCCTCTGGGGGAAGTACCGGCGAAGCCGGGGAATGGGGCCGGGAACTAAGCAAATTCCCCGCCGAATGGGGATTGCCCCTAGTCCATGTCGGACAGATTGGCCGGAACAATGGTCACGCTTTCGCCGCAGCCACAGGCATCGGTCTCATTGGGGTTATGAAACACAAACCGCGATGACAGGCGGGTGGTCTCATAATCAATTTCTGAGCCGATCAGAAACAGTATGGCCTTTGGATCGATCAGGATGCGCACACCCCGGTCCTCGACCACCTCATCCAGGGGCTCAGCGGCCTCGGCATAGTCCAGCACATATTCCTGGCCCGCACAGCCGCCATTCTTGACCCCAACGCGCAGGCCAATATAGGGCCGCTCGGCCCGGTCCATGATTTCGCGCACGCGATCAGCGGCGCGGTCGGTCAGGGTGACGACCTTGGGCCGGGGACGACGTGGGCGGGGCGTAAGTGTGGGTTCGGCTTGCATGATCAGAACATGTTCAATTGCAGCTTGGCTTCATCCGACATCCGCGAGGGGTCCCACGGCGGATCAAACACCAGATTGACCTTACACGATTTCAGCTCTGGAAGCTTCATAATCGCCTCCTCGACCCAGCCAGGCATTTCGCCTGCCACCGGGCAGCCAGGCGCGGTCAGGGTCATGTCAATGACCACAGACTTATCCTCGGCCAGATCGACCTTATAGATCAGGCCAAGCTCATAAATATCGACCGGAATTTCCGGATCGAACACGGTCTTGAGCTGGACGACCAACAGATCGGTCATGCGGTCCAGATCCTCTTGGCTCATGGCCTCAAGGCTATCGGTCGCGGTAGGATTTGGGCTCGCATCGTCCATCGGGTTCACTTTGTGCGTCTAGGCGAAAAAGGTTTGGGCGCGTCGCAAGGCATCGACAAAAACATCGACCTCTTCAAGCGTATTATAGAGGGCAAATGAGGCCCTGGCACTGGAGGTTATGCCAAAGCGCTGCATCAAGGGCTCGGCACAATGCGCACCGGCGCGCACGGCAACGCCATAGCGATCGAGAATCTGGGCCACATCATGGGCGTGGGCGCCCTCAAGGATAAAGCTCATGATCGCGCCCTTGCCCGGCGCAGTGCCAAGGACCCTTAGCCCATTCATGCCGGCAAGCCCCTCAACCGCGCGGTCATAGAGGGCGTGTTCGTGGGCGGCGATGGCGGCTCGGTCCTGGCCCATCATCCAGTCTGCTGCCGCGCCGAGCCCTATGGCTTCGATGATCGCCGGGGTTCCCGCCTCAAACCGGTGCGGCGGCTCAGCATAGGTAACGCTCGCCAGACTGACCGAGGCAATCATCTCGCCGCCGCCTTGGTAGGGCGGCATGGAGGCCAAAAGATCGGCCCTGCCATAGAGCACGCCAATGCCGGTTGGGCCGTATAATTTGTGGCCTGAAAAGACATAAAAATCAGCGTCTAATTCCGACACATTCACAACTTGGTGCGGCACGGCCTGACAGCCATCGAGCAAGACGGGCACGCCCTGCGCATGGGCCGCCTCGATAATTTCAGCGGCCGGATTGACGGTGCCCAGCACATTGGACATGTGGCTCAAGGCCACCAGCCGCGTGCGCGGACCCAGCAGGGCGCGATAAGCGGCCATGTCCAGTTGGCCATCATCCAGCACAGGCACAAATTTCAGCACCACGCCCCGGCTTTGGCGCAAAAAGTGCCAGGGGACGATATTGGCGTGATGTTCCATCACCGACAGGATGATCTCGTCGCCCGCGGTCAGGCGCTGACCAAAGCTGGCCGCAACCAGATTGATCGCCTCGGTCGCGCCCTTGGTAAAGACGATCTGATCGGGCGATGGCGAACCGATCAGGCGCGCGATGCTGGCCCGGGCCGCCTCAAACGCGTCCGTGGTTTCATTGGCCAGGGTATGCAGGCCCCTGTGCACATTGGCGTAGGAAGACTCCATCACCTTATTCATGGACTCGATCACAGCCCAGGGCTTTTGCGCCGAGGCTGCGCTATCGAGATAGACGAGGGGCCGGTCATTGACCTGGCGCGCCAGGATCGGAAATTCCTCGCGAATGGCGGCGACGTCAAAGGCCATCAGACCCTCCTGCCCCGACCTCAGCCAGCCAGGCCTGAGCAACCTCGCGAACCGCCTCGGTCTCGATCCGGCCGATCACTTCTAGGCCAAAGGCCTGGACCAGCATGGCGCGGGCCTGATCGAGCGGCACACCGCGCGAGCAGATGTAAAACAGGGCGTCTTCATCCAGGGCCCCGACCGTATTGCCATGCGCGCAAGACACGTCATCGGCAAAGATTTCCAACTCGGGCTTGGCATCGATTTCTGCACGATCGGACAAGATCAGGGCATGGTGGCCCATTCGGGCATCGGTCTGGTCTGCGCCGGGCTGGACTTGGATTTGGCCTTGAAACACAGCTCGAGAGGCATCGCGCACCGCACCCTTGGTCAATTGATCGGTAGTGCCGCCGGGGCCGACATGGGTCACAATCGTGGTCAGGTCGGTATGGCACTTGTCCGCCAACATATAGACCCCGTCGAGCCGCACACTGGCCCCGCCGCCGGGGTGGGTCACTTGTGTCTCAAAGCGTTGGCGCGAGGCCCCGCGGGTTAGGACGGTCTGTTTCAGGCTCGCACCGGGCGACAGGGTGATGTCGGCGGTAATGACACTCACCGCATCGCTGGGTTCATCCAGGATCACTACGCGCTCAAGGCTGGCGCCCTCGGCGAGATGAACGATGAGATTGGCCGAGCTCAGATAGGCCGCGCCCCTTCCCTCATGGCTTTCCAAAAGGGTCAGATGCGCGCCAGAAGCCAGATCGATCCGGAGGTCGGACTGGTGCGAGGTGGCGTGGCTATCAGCGA
Source organism: Caulobacteraceae bacterium (assembly GCA_947452665.1). Taxonomy (GTDB): domain Bacteria; phylum Pseudomonadota; class Alphaproteobacteria; order Caulobacterales; family Caulobacteraceae; genus CAISGS01. The sequence continues at coordinate 4,299 of CANGEH010000070.1, read as the reverse complement.
CAAGGCGCAGCTCAACGCAGAGGACTTGACCGGTATCAAGGCTTAGGACCTCGGGGCCACGACCATTGATGATGACCAGGGCTCGATCCGCCTTGATCGCCGCAAAGGGCCCCGGAGCGGCGGGCACTGTGCCGAGCGGTGACGGCTCTGGAATGGTCCGCACCGCCGCACGCAGGTCCGTATAGCGCCAGGCCTCATCGCGGCGACTGGGCAGCAGGCTCGCGTCACGGCTTTTTAGGGCTTCAGAAACGCTCATGCGGCGGCCTGGGCAAAGCGATCATAGCCGGTGTCTTCCAGCTCAAGCGCCAGTTCTGGGCCGCCAGAAGCGACAATCTTGCCGCCCGCCAGCACATGCACGCGGTCGGGTTTGATATAGTCGAGCAGGCGCTGATAATGGGTAATCACCAACATGCCACGCTCAGGACTACGCAGGGCATTGACCCCTTCGGATACGATCCGCAAGGCGTCAATATCGAGGCCGGAATCGGTCTCATCAAGAATGAGAAATTGCGGCGAAAGCATAGCCATTTGAAAGATTTCCATCCGCTTCTTCTCACCGCCAGAGAAGCCGACATTCAAGGGCCGCTTGAGCATATCAAATTCGATCTTGAGCTTGGCCGCCTGTTCACGGGCAAGCTTTAGAAACGCAGGCGCGCCGATCTCGTCCTCGCCGCGCGCCTTGCGCTGAGCGTTCAGGGCGGTGCGGATAAAGGTCAGGCTGGGCACGCCTGGAATTTCCAGCGGATACTGGAACGACAAGAATAGACCCTTTGCGGCGCGTTCATTGGCGGCCATGGCCAAGAGGTCTTCGCCGTTCAGGCTGGCTGAGCCCGAAGTGACCTCATAACCCTGACGCCCGGCCAGGGTATAGGACAGGGTCGACTTGCCCGCGCCATTGGGGCCCATGACAGCATGAACCTCGCCGGCTGGAATCTCCAGCGACAGGCCTTTTAGGATTTCAGTACCGCCAACGGCGACGTGCAGATTGGAAACAGACAACATGACTTAGATAACTTTCAGATCGGGTCTGGATAGGGGTGAAAAGACGGCAAGCAGGATCATCCGACACTGCCCTCAAGGCTGATCGCCACAAGCTTTTGCGCCTCGACGGCAAACTCCATCGGCAGTTCTTGCAGCACCTCGCGGACAAAACCATTGACCAGCAATTGCACCGCCTCTTCCTGCGATAGGCCGCGCTGCATCACATAAAACAGCTGATCATCCGACAGGCGCGTGGTGGTGGCCTCATGCTCGAATTTGGACGAGGCATTGCGCGCCTCAATATAGGGCACAGTATGGGCACCCGACGCCTTGCCGATCAGCAAGCTGTCGCACTGGGTAAAGTTTCGCGTGCCCGTCGCCTTGGCATGGGCCGAGACCAAACCACGATAGGTATTGGATGATTTCCCCGCCGAAATACCTTTAGAAATAATGCGTGAGCGCGTATTCTTGCCAAGATGGATCATCTTGGTTCCGGTATCGGCCTGCTGGTGTCCATTGGTGATGGCGATCGAATAGAACTCCCCGACACTGTCATCTCCGCGCAGGATGCAGGACGGATATTTCCAGGTCACGGCCGAGCCGGTCTCGACCTGTGTCCAGGACACTTTGGAGCGGTCACCACGGCAATCGGCGCGCTTGGTGACGAAATTATAGATGCCGCCCTTGCCCTCCGCATCGCCCGGATACCAGTTCTGGACGGTAGAATACTTGATCTCCGCATCGTCCAACACGACCAACTCGACCACCGCCGCATGCAGCTGGTTTTCGTCGCGTTGGGGCGCTGTGCAGCCCTCAAGATAAGAGACATAGGCTCCCTTATCGGCAATAATCAGTGTGCGCTCAAACTGGCCAGTATTTTGCGCATTGATGCGGAAATAGGTCGATAGCTCCATCGGACAGCGCACGCCCGGCGGTACATAGACAAACGAGCCATCGGAAAACACCGCACTGTTCAGACAGGCATAATAATTGTCGGTGGTCGGCACCACCGTGCCCAGATAGCGCTTGATCAGGTCGGGATGCTCGCGCACCGCCTCGCTAAACGAGCAGAAAATCACCCCGACCTCGGCCAGTTCATTCTTAAAGGTCGTGACCACTGAAACACTGTCAAACACCGCATCGACGGCATAGCGCGGCGCGCCCTGAACCCCGGCTAGGACTTCTTGCTCGCGCAAGGGAATGCCCAGCTTGGCATAGGTTTTTAATAGCTCCGGATCGACCTCATCCAGGCTCATGGGCCCGGCCTTTTGGCTGGGGGCGGCATAGTAATAGAGGTCTTGGAAGTCAATCTTGGGAAAGCTGACCTTGGCCCAGTCCGGCGCATCCATGGCCAGCCAGCGGGCATAGGCCTCCAGACGCCATTGCAGCATCCAGTCCGGCTCCTGCTTCTTGGCCGAAATGAACCGCACAATGTCTTCGCTCAGGCCCTTGGGCGCGAAGTCCTGGGCAATATCGGTGACAAAACCGTGCTCATAGGCCTCTAGCTGTTCAACCTGATCGATGGTCTGTTTGACCGCTGCCATACTCTACTCCTGTCCCTCAAGCCGCCGTGGCGGGTCTGCGGGACTGATGGCGGACAAAGGCTTCAAGCCAAGCATCCGCAAATCGGTTCCAATCGTCTTCAGTCGTTGCCCAGCCACCACTGACGCGAATGGCGCATCCGGCTAGGTGCTCATGGCCCATGGCACTGAGCACCGGGCTTGGCCGCACCTTGCCGGAGGAACAGGCCGAACCGGTCGAGACCATGATCCCGGCCAGATCCAGGCTCATCACCTGCAAATCGGCGGCAAAACCTTCCATAGCTAAACATAGGGTGTTGGGTAGGCGCGGCCCAGCCTCGCCCATCACTTCGACGGAGGCATGGTTAAGAATTTTGGCCACGGCCGCCTCCCGCCAACTGGCCTGAACCGCCAAGTGTTCAATAGCGTTACGACAGACCTCAGCCGCCGCGCCAAAGCCCGCAATGCCGGAGAGATTTTCAGTGCCCGCCCGGCGGCCGCGCTCCTGCCCGCCGCCGTGCAGCCGCCGCATCAAGGTGGCGCGTGGGCCAAAGGTCAGGGCCCCCGTGCCTTGCGGCCCGCCAATCTTGTGAGCAGAAAGGGCCAAGCTATCGGCGCCGCAACCGCGCCCATCCACCACCATCTTGCCCGCCGCCTGAACGGCATCGACATGCAGCCAGCCATTATGGGCGCGCAAGGCTTCGGCCGCCTGCGCCGTCGGCTGAATAACGCCCGTCTCATTATTGGCGAGCATAAGAGCTGCAAACGGACGACCCTCTGACGGGTTCCAAGCCGATAAACGCTCAGCAAGCCAGTTCAGATCAGCAACGCCGTGCGCGTCCACCGGCCAGACATCGACGGCCGCGCCGCTGGCCAGCGCCGTTTGGGTAACGCAGTCGTGCTCGGTCGCGCCGATTAGTAGGCGGCGACATCCGCTCGCCACCGCGCTCTCAATCGCCAAGGCATTGGCCTCAGTGCCGCCACTGGTAAAAACAATCGTCGAAGCAGGCACGCTGATCAGGGCCGCTACAGCCTCACGCGCCGTCTCAACCAAGGCCCGCGCCGTCCGGCCCGCGCTATGGACGGAGGAAGGATTGCCAACCAGGCTCAGGGCAGCGTTCACAGCCTCACGCGCTTGAGGCCGCACCGGGGCGGTGGCATTATTATCGAGATAGACGCCAGACACAGCCAGGTTCCCTATGCCGCCCGCGCCGTCGCCGTGGACAATCGCCCACTCGCCACATCGTCCAGGCTGACCCCGGCCAGATAGCTGTGAATTTGGTGGCCCATCTGTTCCCACAGATTATGGGTCAGGCAGCGCTCGCCGCCCAGCATACAGCCCTTGGGCGAACCTTGACCGGCGCAGCGAGTCGCCCGCAGGGGTTCATTTACCGCCAGCACAATGTCCGCGACCGAGGTTTCATGCGCAGGGCGGGCCAGCCGATAGCCGCCGCCAGGCCCACGCACGCTCTTGACTAGGCCGCCCCGGCGCAACCTGGCAAACAATTGCTCCAGATAGGATAGGCTGATTTCTTGACGCGAAGCGATATCGGCGAGGGAAACCGCCTTTTCGTCGGTCTGTTTGGCCAGATCCGCCATGGCCATCACCGCATAACGCCCTTTAGTACTCAGTTGCATGGCCTATCCTTGCAGAATTCACGCGCATCATCCGCCGCCTGTGCTACATACCGCCGCCTTACGGTCCGATGACGTCTGGCCGGTTCGGAATGGACATAGGAAGACCAAGCGCTGCGGTCAAGTATTCTTACGCAGTCGGCCCCGAAAGGATGTGCCAGGT
>CANGEH010000069.1 GCA_947452665.1 Caulobacteraceae bacterium | reverse complement strand
TAACCGCTTCGAAATCGGCCAGTTCCATCTTGGAAAAGGACTTGTCGCGCAAGATGCCGGCATTGGCGATCAGGATATCGATCTTGCCCCAGGTATCCATGGTCTGCTTAACCAGCTGGGCCACGCCCGCATCATCGGTCACCGAGGCACCATTAGCGATGGCTTCGCCGCCCATGGCCTTGATCTCAGCCACAACGGCCTCGGCGGCTGCACTATTGCCGCCCGAGCCATCCATAGACCCGCCCAGATCATTGATCACGACCTTGGCACCGCGCCGTGCGAGTTCCAGAGCGTGCTGACGGCCCAGTCCGCCGCCCGCGCCAGTGACAATGGCAACCTTGCCGTCGAAACGGATGTCAGACATGTGATGCTCCCGATTTTTCATGTTTGTAAAACTGGCCCGGATTAGTGGTGTGCCTAGGCTTTGGCGTCAAGCGCCTGTTGGATATTGTTTCGTATTGGTGGGGCGTTCTCACGGTGGAGGGATTAACGTGCTTAAATCTTCCCCCTTTGGGGGAAGTACCGGCGAAGCCGGGGAAGGGGGCCTGTGCCAGTGCCAGCCCCCTCCACCGCTTCGCGGTCCCCCTCCCCCGATAGGGGAGGATTTAGAATGCATATAATCTTCCCCCTCTGGGGGAAGTACCGGCGAAGCCGGGTAGGGGGCCTTGGTTAAACCAAGCCCAGCTTTTCGGGCGCGATCTTGGCGCGGCGGGTGGGCAGGTCGGCCATGATGGTGGCGCGGGCCTCATCATCCATCCGGCCCCATTGCGCGATTTCCGGCAAGGTGCGCTGACAGCCCAAGCAATAGCCGCTTTGGCCATCGACGGCGCAGACCTGGATGCAGGGTGTGACAATAGGGCGGGGCGCTGTGTTCATCGGGCAAGTTTTGCCGTTAGACTCATCCGATGGCAAGGCCGATCAATGGGTCGGCAGGGCATAGGCCACCACGGCATGGGCGCAAGGCTTGTCTGGCCCTTCAGTATAAAGGTGTACATCGGCGGTGGCTATGCGCCGTCCGAGTTTCAATAGGCGCACATCTGCGGTCAGGGGACCTGGCTTGGCGGGGCGCAGAAAGTGCATGGTCAAGGAGGTGGTTACCGCCATGGGCTGTTCGCCAATATGGCCAAGGATCAAGGCATAGACGGCGGTATCGGCCACGCTCATCAGGGTCGGGCCCGAAATAACGCCGCCGGGCCGAAGGGTGCGTTCATTAAAGGGCAGGACCAGGCGCGCCTTGCCCGGTTCAATATGAATAACCTCGGCAATGGCGGCATCCGTGGTCAGCGGAAAGGCGCGTTTGAGAAAGGCATTCAAGGCGGCCGCATCCATCAAGATTTCAGTCTGGGACATGGGATGCCTTTGGCTTTTTTTTGGGCAGGGTGTTGCTGGTTTCAGTGTGCAAGACATCTGTGCTCACGCCAAGGCCGCTTGGCAAGACGGTGGGGCAAGGCTATGGCGACGGCATGAGCACGCATCCGTTTGACGATATTGCCGCCCTGATGGCCAACCTGCCTGGCCCCGATCTGGAGGCCCGCGCCCGCACGGCCGAGCGTGAGGGGCGGCTAACCAAGCCCTTGGGCAGCCTAGGCCGTTTGGAAGAGATTACAGACTGGCTGGCCGCCTGGCGCGGCGTGACCCCGCCCAAGGTAATGCGGCCGGTGATTGCGCTTTATGCCGGTGCGCATGGCGTGGCGGCGCGCGGGGTTTCGGCCTTTCGCCCCTCAATGGCGCGCCAATCTCTGGAATTGATCGCTGCTGGCGGTGCGCCGATCAGCCAGATGGCGGCCTTTCATGGCGCAGGCCTTGAAGTGTTTGACCTGGCGATTGATCGTCCCGTTGCTGACAGCACCGAAAAAGCGGCCATGAGTGCGCGAGAATGTGCCGCAACCATGGCCTTTGGCATGGAGGCCCTGGCCAAGCAGCCCGATCTCTTGATTCTGGGCGAGGTCGCAGCGGGTAATACGACGGCCGCGGCGGCGATCGCGCATGGCCTTTATGGTGGTCAGGCCCAGGACTGGACCGGGCGCGGCGGCGGCATTGATGACGCGGCCCATGCCTTGAAGCTGGAGGCTGTTCGTACCGCCGTGGCCCGCGCCAAGGCCGAGGGCGCTGAGGCCCCGCTTGAAATACTGCGCCAGGTTGGCGGGCGTGAAATCGCCGCCATTGCTGGGGCGATCTTGGCCGCCCGTGTTCAAAAAGTACCGGTTTTGCTCGACGGTTATGGCGTTGGGGCGGCGGCGGCCGTGTTGCACGCCATGGACCCCAGCGCTCTGGATCACTGCATGGCAGGCCATGTCAGCGCCGAGCCGGGTCACCGCCTCTTGCTGCAAAAGATCGGCAAGACGCCCTTGCTCGATCTGGGTCTATCCATGGGCGCAGCCACAGGCGCAGCCGCTAGCCTTGGCCTGATTAAACTGGCCTGCGAGGTCCATGGCGGCACAGCAACCCAAGACCAGGCTTAAGGCCGCGTTTCGCAGGGACCTTAGTTGTCAATGACCCTGCTCAAGGCCGGGTTACTAAAACCGTGTTAGCCACTGACGGGCCAAGACCGCAAGGTCGGCAGTCTTGCCGGCGGTAAAATCGCCGATCTGACTGTCCAAGGCATTATCGAGCGGGCGCAAGCCACGGCCGGTCGTGCCCTGGAATACAGAGCTGGCCTGCATTCCAAGACAATGATGATCAAGCGGGCGCGATTTCGGCCCCGCACGGCCAATCGCGCCAATTGTTTAGGAAGGATTTGCTATGAGCCTGGGCCTCATTCTGACGGTTCTACTGATCTTGTTTCTGATCGGTGCCCTGCCCACCTGGCCGCATAGCGCCCATTGGGGCTATTACCCGAGCGGCGGGATCGGAGTGATCCTGATCATTGTCGTGATCCTGTTATTGCTAGGCCGAATATAGCGGCCACGGCCGCGCCCATTTCCCCCATCTTATTCGATAACTCAAACCACTTGGAGCCTTTCATGAAACGTTTTGGATCGATAATTGCCGCTGTAGCCGTGGCCTTAGGCACGGCTGGCCCCGTGCTGTTGAGCGCAAATACTGTGCAGGCCGCGTCGGCTGAAGACCTTAATCGCGACTCCCGCCAGGCGCTAGAAACCCTTTATGCCTCAAATCCTACGGCCGCAGTAATCTCCAAGCGGGCCCGCGCAATCTTGGTCTTCCCGAACGTCGTCAAGGCGGGTCTGGTGTTCGGCGGCAGTTATGGCGAAGGCGCCTTGATGCGCGGCAATCAGGTCACCGGCTATTATAACTCCGTCGCCGGGAGCTGGGGTCTGCAGGCGGGTGCCCAGTCCTATGGCTATGTGGTGTTCTTGATGAGCAAGAAGGCCCTGACCTACTTGGATCATTCCGGCGGCTGGGAAATTGGGGTCGGCCCGACCGTGGTGGTCGTCAATGAGGGTTTGGCCAAGAACCTGTCCAGCTCGACCCTCAAGGATGACGCCTATGCCTTCATCTTTAATCAGCAAGGTCTCATGGCTGGGGTGAGCATTGAGGGCACCAAGATCTCGCATATCCACCCCAAGCCATGATTATACTCACCAGTTATTGATCACGACCTCCATGATCAGGCCTGTGCGGATATTAATCAGCAACAGGCTATCGCCCGCCCGGATCCAGGCAAAGCCCCTGGGGGGCGGGCGAAGACGGTAGCCGCTATAGTCGCGGATGAAACTATTTCGATAATACGGGGCCAGATACTGGCCGCGTGACCAGGCTCGGTAACCTGGCTCATAATACCCATAGGCCGGGGGTGGCCCGTAAAACCAGCGGCCCTGGGCCATATAGCCATTATGTCTGTGCTCATCCCAGTGATTGCGGCGGCGTTCGTGATAGCGGTCGCGTCCACCCCTGTCTTGATCGCCGCCATACTGATCGCCCCTATCTTGGCCGCCTCCATATTGGCGATCATAGCCCTGGTTGCCACGGTCTGATCCTTGTTGGTCGCGGCGGTCGAAATCGCCGTGCGTGCCACGGTCTCGGTAACCAGGATCGGCTAGGGCTAGGCTGGGGGCGGCTAGGCTCAAGGCCGCTAAGGCGGCCAGTAAATAAGCATGTGATCGGGTCATAAGCTGTGTCCTTTTGCGGTTACCCCGTGAACACACACTGCGCTGCCGGCCCTGAACCCAGTCTGAATGCAATCCTCAGCCTAGATTGGGATTTCGACCGCTGGCTTGATCAGATGATCAATGCCAAAAAACTTTCACCAAAACATTCGCACGAAACTCCGATTGAGAACAAATCAGTCCGGCCGACAGCCGCTCGATTATTTAATTCTATGTAAATAAATCGATTTGGAAAAATTCGTCCTACCCATCCGGTTTGAAGATCAATTTTTGATGCTGGAGATTTTTACCGTATTTTTACAGGCCACAGTGTTTCATTGCCCAAGGTTAGGCTGACGCTTGGGGACCAAAATGGTCTTTTGCGCTCAAAAATGGGAATGAGGTCATGCTTGCTTATCTAGATGTACCGGCGGTTTGCAGTCTGCCCTTTCCGGCAGCGGAGACTTCTGCTGACGAATTGTTTCGCCTGGGCATGCAGTATTCGACGGGCCAAGGTGGCGTGCCGATTGATTATGTCTCAGCTCATATGATGTTTAATCTTGCCGCTATGCGCGGGTCGCTGGAAGCAAAGATTTACCGCCGTGAATTGAGCCAAGAAATGGATCCGACTGAAGTCGCTGAAGCTCAAAAAGCTGCACGCGAATGGCTAAGCCAACACTAAATTCTTAGGCGTTTCCTTTCTATAGAGATGATTTAAGCCGAAAAATCGACTAGACCCTTCTAGCAGCGCTGATTACGACGCTGTATGCTTGCGTTCAAAAGAATGCTCGACAATGGGGTTTTGCACTTAGGCATGGAAGATTTTCGCGCCCATTTTCGACATGCGGGGCATGTTTCGCGCCTCGGGCCGATAGGGGCGTCCTGGCTCGGTCAGGCATCGGTCTTGGGCGCGCGTTTGCGCGACCGGTTTAGCCTGCTGCCCCGCGAAATCTTGCCAATGATAACGGTGTTCGTTGTAATCCTATCGATCGGCCTCGGTCTGGCCCTTCAGCAACCCATCCTATTTACCGCCCAGGCGAGCCTCACCGTACCGCGCGATCAGGGCCTATCCTTTTCCAGCTGGTCTCACGTCACCGGCGCGGCCCCGGACAATATTCAAGGCGGCGTGACCCAGTCTGCCATGGATGACCTATCCAGCCAGAGACTGATCTTGCAGACCATTGAGACGATTGGTCTTGGCAAGCTTTATCCCGAACTTGCCGGCCTGGGGGCCGATGGCCATCAGGAGGCCCTGAGGCGTCTATCCAAGGGTTTGAAGCTGAATCAAGCCGCGGGTTCAAGGCAGCTCACAGTAAGCTTCTCGCATACCGTGCCAAGCCTAGCTGCCTTGGTGCCTAATGCTCTGATCACGGCTTATATAAATGAACATACGCGGCGGCTCGGCCCGACGCCCGAGCTAGGGCCTGACCGCATTGGGGCGGGCAATGCCGCGCCTTTGCAAATTGGGGCCGAAGCCCCCGATCGTTTGCGGGCAGACCTTGAGCGGCAATTAGCGGCCAAGCGCCGTGCCCTATACCGCATTGAGCGCGATCTCACCGCCCAGGCCTCCATGGTCCATCTGTCTTGGCAGGGTATGACCAATAGTCTGAGGGCCGATGGCCATGAGCACACCTTCGGCTTCAATACCCACTATCAAGCGCTGCAGATTGAGCAAAGGCGCATAATTCTTGCGATCGGTAGCTTGAAGCGCAAGATCGCAAGTTTGGGCCGTCCGATCGCCGGGCAGTCTGGGCCCTCAAGGCCTGATTTGGCCAGTGATCCCAACAGGCTTGATGGCGCGTCTGACCTCAATCCAAAACTGGCTCTTGGCCTTGAGCCGGTTCGGATCGTGAAATTGGCAATGGTGCCGCGTGAGGGACGCCGTCAGGGCGCGCATCTTGTGCTTATGGCCGCACTGTTCGGCGCTGTGCTCGGCGTGTTGACGGGCCTTGTCTTAAGCGCACGGCGCACGGGGTTTGGGTCGGCTCGATTGGCGGGTCAAAGGCTAGATCTGCCGGTGCTTACCCGTATCGGTGTCTTGCACTCGTCGCGGACCGCCTTGTCACGGGGCGGGTTTGAATAGCTCATGAACGCGCTAAACTCAGATCTTGAACAGCTTTGGTCATCCTTGGGCCTGAGCGAGTATGGCCCCTCGCAGACCTTGCAATTCATAGCCGCTAATAGCGGCGAGGGCACATCCCTATTGGCCCGTGAATTTGCCGTTTATGCCGCGCGCCGGATGGATCGTCCCGTCTGGTTGGTCAGTCTTGAGCCGGGTTCAGATGTGCATATTGAAGCCGTCCAGGCCCAGCCCTGGCGGTTTGGCCCGCTTGGTGAGATGAAACAGGCCAGTCCTGATCGCTCGATGTTTTTTGAAATTCACCCCAAGGCGCGCGACCATCGCGGCCGCATCATGGCGGATGCCGATTATTTGGTGGCTTACGGCCTGTGTAATCAGCACCTCTGGCTGACCCAATTTCGCCAAGACCTGCTGGAGCCAGATCAAGCCTTTGAGGTCAGTGCGAGCCTAGACTATTGGGATGCGCTTAAAGCCTACAGCGGTTTAATCATTGTCGATTGCCCGGCCCTGGACCGATCAATAGATGGCTTGACCATAGCGCCCTTTATGGATCAATCGGTTATTGTCTTGGCGGCGGATGGTGCCAGTGTGCGGGGCCCCGCCTTGTTGAAAAATGCCCTGGCAGCGGCCGGGGGCAATTGCGTTGGCCTTGCCTTTAATCGCGACCCTGCGCGGCGCGGCAGACGGGCCAAGGTATTAAAAAGGTTGCGCTAATGTATCGTCCTGGCCCCCTCAATCTGATCACGGATGTACCGGGGCTGAGGGTGGGCCATGCCACCGATCAGGCGGTGATGACGGGCGTGACCTCGGTCCTGTGTCAAGGTGACTGGACCGGGGCGGTGGATGTTCGCGGCGGCGGGCCCGGCTCACGCGAGACCGAGGCCTTGGCCCCGGAAAACTTCGTTGATCTGGTGCATGCGGTGGTCCTGACCGGCGGCTCTGTATTTGGGCTGGGCGCGGCCGATGGCGTGACAGCGGCCCTGTCTGCCCAGAATGTCGGCCTGAGGCTTAGCCCTACGTCTCCAGCCATTCCGATTGTGCCTGCTGCCGTACTGCATGATCTGGGTAATGAGGGCAATAAGGCCTGGGGTCTGAACCCGCCCTATCGCGATCTGGGCATGGCCTCGGTGGCCGCAGCCTCAATGCAGTTTGAGCTTGGCTCTGTCGGGGCCGGGCGCGGGGCCATGGCGGGCATGGTCAAGGGCGGGATCGGCTCGGCCTCGCTTGATCTTGGCGACGGGCTGATGGTCGGGGCAATCGTCGCGACCAATCCGGTTGGGTCGGTCTTTATGCCCGATGACAAGACCTTCTGGGCCTGGCCATTTGAGATTGATGGCGAGTTTGGCGGTATCCGCCCAGGACTAGACGTCCAATCCAATGATCCCTTGCCCGAACAATCGCGCTTGAAAATGGCGGGGCGTCTGACCCCGGGTGCCAATACCACCTTGGCCGTGGTCGCCGTCTCAGCGCGGCTGACCAAGGCCGAGGCCAAGCGTCTGGCCATGATGGCCCAAGATGGACTGGCGCGCGCCATTCGCCCGGTCCATGCCCCCTATGACGGCGACACCGTCTTTGCCCTGTCGAGCCGCGAGATCGAGATCGGTGAGGGGACAGAGCGTTTGGTGCAATTGACCCGGCTTGGCTCGGCCGCGGCCGATTGCTTGGCCCGTGCCATTGCACGCGGTGTTTATTGCGCTTGAGCGGCGGATGAGCGCACCATATTCCAGACTTGACCGCCGAACGATTTAATTGCACTTATGGTGCCAATATATCAATGCGGTTGGGAGCAGGGGCTATGCAGGTATTAAGAACACCCGATGATCGGTTTGCAGGCCTGGCCGATTGGCCCTTTGCGCCGCACTATACCAATATTGCGGATGCCGATGGCACGAGCTTGCGGGTCCATCATGTCGATGAAGGCCCTAGCGGTGCGGCACCGGTGCTCTTGATGCATGGCGAGCCGTCCTGGTCTTATCTCTATCGCAATTTCATCCCCAACCTGACGGCCAAGGGCCATAGGGTGGTCTGTCCGGACCTGATCGGTTTTGGCCGCTCCGATAAGCTAGGTGCGCGCACCGATTATACGTTTGAGCGGCATGTGGCCTGGATGAGTGCCTGGCTATTAGCCAATGATCTCAATAATATAACCTTGTTTTGCCAGGACTGGGGCGGTCTGATTGGCCTGCGTCTGGTTGCCGCCTTTCCAGAGCGATTTGCGCGTCTGGTGATCGCCAATACCGGCCTGCCGATTGGGACGGGCTCGTCGGACGGGTTTGATAACTGGCTGACCTTTAGCCAGACCGTGCCAGAGTTTCCAGTCAGCTTGATCATCGATATGGGCACTGTGCGCAGCCTGACCGACGCGGAAAAAACCGCCTATGACGCGCCCTTCCCAGACGAGACCTATAAGGAGGGCGCGCGCCAGTTCCCGACCTTGGTACCCATCACACCCCAGCATGCCTCGGTCCCCGAAAATATTGAGGCCTGGAAGGTCCTGTCCAGCTTTACCCGCCCGGTCCTGACCTGTTTTAGCGATTCTGATCCGGTCTCTAAGGGCGGCGAAAAGGTGTTTATTGACAAGGTGCCCGGCGCCAAGGGCCAGCCCCATCTGATCATCGAAAAAGGCGGTCATTTCTTGCAAGAAGACCAGCCCGAACAACTGTGTGACTTGATCGACGGCTTTATTCGCCAAGCCTCTTAGTCGCGGGCCCAGTTTGGGCTTGCCTGCCCCTGCGCTAGTAGGATCATAGGGCTAAGGGTATGATTCCCAAGACGGGGGTCATGCTGTGGCGGCCAGATTGGCCAAGAGGGAACAGGTCTATGATTGGGTATGTGATGGTTGGCGCCAATGACTTGGAAAAGTCAGCGGCCTTTTATGACGCGGTTCTAGGGGTGATGGGGGCCAAGCG
>CANGEH010000068.1 GCA_947452665.1 Caulobacteraceae bacterium | reverse complement strand
CTGGCCCACCGCGACGAGGCCATAGCCGAAGGCGCACTGGAAACCCCCGGCTATCCGCTGCTCGCCGGCCTGATCCGGGCCGGTTGCCGCGCCGCTATAAAGATCAGCGAGCGTATCTAGCGATTTTGGTCTAGCCTGATCCCAAGACCAAAAACACTTGAGGAAATGGTGATGGATATTGAGGCCATGCGGCGCGGGGCAGAGACGCCCAAACGCGTTGATGCAAGCGATGTGGCCCTAGCCGCCGCCGACTTGAGCGCCGCCTTTGTCACAGACCCGCACATCAGCTGGTTTGTGCGGGGTGATGCGCGCTGTAACTCAGCGCGGCTGAAATTCTTTCAATTTATCCTGACCCAGATGGCCCTGCCCGATGGCGAGGTTACGCGTCCTGCAGCGGGCGGTGGGGCTGCGGTCTGGATCCCGTCAGAGACCCTGGCGCCGCAAAGCCTGGTCGAGGAGTTGCGGGCCCTGCCGCTATTGCTGGCCACGACGGGCCTTGGCCGGTTTGGCCGTCTGGTTGCCCTGCGCGCGGCCATGGACAAGCACCACCCCATGGATCGGCCGCACACCTATTTATGGTTCATTGGCGTGACCCCTCAGGCCCAAGGCCTTGGCATTGGTTCGCGCCTGCTGAAAGCTGGCCTTGATAAGCTTGATGCCGCTGGCCGCCCTGCCTTTTTGGAAACCAGCACGGAGCGCAATGTCTCGCTCTATCGCCGCCATGGCTTTGAGATTATTGCCGATTACAAGCCGACGCCAGACGGGCCGCAAACCTATGGCATGTGGCGCGAACCGGCCTGACCTGCGACCACGCGCCCTGACCAGAACGCGTGACAAGACTGCGTTTTTCTGCTGCGATGGCGACAACAAGATAAGCACGGATTATGGGAGACGAATATGAGCGACGGTGCACCTGACCTAAGGGCGGATTTGGTGGCCAAGGCCTGGACCACGCCATTGGACAAGATTGATGTTGCCAATCCTGAGCTTTGGTCGACCAATGCCCACTGGGCCTATTTCGAACGCCTGCGCAAGGAAGACCCGGTGCATTACTGCGCCGAGAGCGATGCCGGGCCCTATTGGTCTGTGACCAAGTATGAAGACATTATGGCCGTGGATACCAATCACGGCGTGTTTTCATCCGATGCGCATCTGGGCGGCATTACGGTTCAGGACATGGATACGGACTTTATCCTGCCCATGTTCATTGCCATGGACCCACCCAAGCATGACATCCAGCGCAAGGTGGTTAGCCCGATCGTTTCGCCGAGCAATCTGGCGAAGATGGAAGGTATAATCCGCGAGCGGGTGAACACGATTTTTGATGGCCTGCCAATCAATGAGACCTTTGACTGGGTCGACCGGGTATCGATCGAACTGACCACCCAGATGCTGGCCACCCTGTTTGACTTTCCCTGGGAAGACCGCCGCAAGCTGACCCATTGGTCAGATACGGCCACGGCCGCAGAAGGCACCGCGCTTGCCCCGACCAAGGAGGCGCGCGAGGCGGTCTTGCTCGAATGCCTGACCTATTTCACCGGCCTGTGGAATGAGCGCATTAATGCCGAGCCCAAGGGCGACCTGATCTCGATGATGGCCCACAATGAGGCCACCCGCGACATGCAGCCCATGGAATATCTGGGCAATCTGATCTTGCTGATCGTTGGCGGCAATGACACCACCCGCAACTCGATCACGGGCGGCTTGTTGGCCCTAAACGAAAATCCCGGCGAATATCAAAAGCTGCGCGATAATCCGGCCCTGATTGAGTCCATGATACCCGAAATCATCCGCTGGCAAACGCCCCTGGCCCATATGCGCCGCACCGCCCTGCAGGACTATGAGCTTGGCGGCAAACAGATCAAAAAGGGCGACAAGGTCGTGATGTGGTATGTCTCGGGCAATCGCGACGAGACCGCGATCGAAAACCCCAATAGCTTCATTATTGACCGCGCGCGCCCGCGCCAGCACCTGTCGTTTGGCTTTGGCATCCATCGCTGTGTCGGCAATCGTCTGGCCGAGCTTCAGCTTAAGATCGTCTGGCAAGAAATCATGAAGCGCTGGCCAATGATCGAGGTGGTGGGCGAGCCGCGCCGCGTCTTCTCATCCTTCGTCAAGGGCTATGAGACCCTGCCGGTGCGTATTCCTGGCTAGGTTCAATCCCGCTTCAGGTGTTCCTGTTGGGTTGGTTGTAGGATTCGTAGGTCTCCGCCTTCGCGGGGAATGGGGCCGGGGCCGCTGCGGCCCCCTCCACCGCTTCGCGGTTCCCCTCCCCCGGTGGGGGAGGATTAAGAAAAGCAAATCTTCCCCCTCTGGGGGAAGTACCGGCGAAGCCGGGGAAGGGGGCAGTTCGCGCATTTTGCAGATTCATCGTGCGCTGAGGGGCTAGTCTGGGTAAGGAAGCGGTTCATGACCCATTCCTCCCCGACCGACCTTATCTATGGCACTGTTCCGCACGGCCTTGTGCCTGTTCCCGAAGGCGCGGTTCAGGTCTCGCCCTTGTTTCCGCAATCACTGGGGCTAGACAGCCTCGCCGATGAGTGTGTCGATAATGCCGTGGTATTGGCCCCGCCGGGCACCGCCGAGCGGGCCTATGTGCTGGCCCAGATCCTGCGTGTCGTAAAGACCGGCGGCACCTTGAGCGTTCTAGCGCCCAAGGATCAGGGCGGCGCGCGCCTTCGCAAGGCCCTAGAGGCGTTTGGCTGCCAGGGGCATGAAGATTCCAAGGCCCATCATCGCATGGTCTATATGACCCGCCCGGCCCAATTAAACGGGATTGAGGCGGCAATCACGGCCGGCGGCCTGCAGGACCTGACCGGTCATGGCCTATGGTCACAGCCGGGCGTATTTAGCTGGGACCGGCTCGATCCAGGCAGCGCGCTCCTGCTCAAGACCTTACCGGCCCTGTCCGGCAAGGGCATGGATCTGGGCTGCGGCATAGGCCTACTCGCCAATGCGGTCTTGGCCAGTCCCAAAATCACCGACCTGATCTTGGTCGATATTGACGGCCGCGCCATGGCTGCTGCGGCGCGCAATGTCACTGATCCCCGGGCCCAGCTGATCTGGACCGATGCGCGCCAGATCGCCGCCGCCGCCGATCAGGACTTTATCGTCATGAACCCGCCGTTTCACCTGAGCGGCGCTGAGGACCGTCGTCTTGGCCAGGCCTTTATTCAGGCCGCAGCCCGGGCCCTGCGCAAGGGCGGGACCTGTTGGATGGTGGCCAATCGCCACCTTCCCTATGAAGAGACCCTGAAAACCCTGTTCACCAAGGTGGAGGTCAAGGCCCAGGCCCAGGGCTATAAGGTGTTTGAGGCCAAGAAATGAGCAAGGCCCCGACCGCCCGGCTCGACCGCTTGCTGGCCAATATGGCCTATGGATCGCGGCGTGAAATCCAGCAAATGATGGATATGGGCTGGATCGTGCTGGACGGCGAAGTCTTGCGTGATGCGGCCAAGCGGGTGGCAATCACGGCTGATCTCGCCAGCCGAATGACCATACAGGGCAGACCGCTCGACCCGCCCGCGCCCCTGACCCTTATGCTGCACAAGCCGCTTGGGCATGTGTGTTCGCACAAGGAGGATGGGCCTAGAATCTATGACCTCTTGCCGCCGCGTTGGCGCAGTCGCGAGCCTGCCCTGTCGAGCATTGGCCGCCTGGATAAGGACACATCGGGCCTGCTCTTGATCACAGATGATGGCGCCCTGTTGCACCGGGTGATTTCGCCAAGGCACCATGTCGCCAAACGCTATCACGTCACGCTTGACCGGCCGCTTGAGGGTCACGAGGTGGCCCGCTTTGCCAGTGGCACCTTGATGCTGGAAGCCGATGACAAGCCGGTCATGCCCGCGGTTTTGGAAGTACTGGGCACGCATCAGGCGCACTTAACCTTGATGGAAGGGCGTTATCACCAGGTGCGGCGCATGTTCGCCGCGGTTGGCAACCATGTCACCGCCCTGCACCGCAACCGGATTGGCGGACTTGATCTGCCCGATGATCTTGAGGGCGGGGCCTATCGTTTGCTCACGGCCGACGATCTTGCTGCCATTTTCGCAAAGTCCCCAGCCTAGGCACCCGACCTAGGCCGTCACACCTGGGCCGTCACATCGGGGCCAGGTCAAGGCTGAGGGGGGCGTCCAATTGCGCGATCAGGTGGCCCAGATGCACCACGGTCTGCATACTGGCCTTGGTGGTGATAAAGCCCTCGACCAATTTGCGGGTCTGGTCGGAATTGACCAACGGGGCCTTGTGGATTTGCGCGGCGGGCACTGTAAGGGTTTCGGATACGGCCTCAACCAGGAGGCCAGACCAGTCCTGGTCAATATTGACGACCATAATCACATGACGCTCGGACGGTTCGCTCGCGGCAAAGCCAAGCCGTGCGGCAATATCAATCACCGGCATGACTGTGCCCCGCAGATTGATCACGCCAAGCACAAATTCTGGCGCATGCGGCATGGGCACGACCTGGGTCCAGCCGCGAATTTCGCAGACCTGGCGGATATCGGTGCAAAAATCCTGGCCTGCGACACGAAACGAAATCAGCTCGCGCATAGCCTCAGGCGCACGGGTCGGGAGATTGGCCATTAAGTCGCTCCTTCTGATTGACCACGGGCGCGGACGCCCTGCCCGGTGGCTGGGTCTGAACCTGTCAGAAGGGGGTAAAGAAAATATGGCTAGTTATAGTGACCAAATAAAAACCCGCCGCTGGGTGATCCAGGCGGCGGGTTGATGTTTGAAGGCCTATTGGGCCTTTTTCAACTTGATCTTGTCGGCCAGGGGCTTCTTGCGAACTCCACGGCCAAGGCCGATTTCCTTAGCAAAGTTTGAGCGGCGCTCGGCATAGGCTGGGGCAACCATTGGATAATCCGCAGGCAGCTTCCACTTGCGGCGATAGTCTTCTGGGCTCAGGCCATACTGGGTGCGCAAATAGCGCTTCAGCATTTTCAGCTTTTTGCCGTCTTCAAGACAGATAATATAGTCCGTCGTGATCGACTTGGACGCCGGCACGGCTGGGCGCTGGGCCACAGCGGCAGCGGCTGACGCCTGAGGCTGACCGAGGTTCACAAACGCGCCGTGAACTGTTCGGATAAGTTCTGGCAGTTCCGATGCTGCAATGGCGTTGTTTCCGACAAACGCGGCCACAACATCGCCAATCAACAGCATAAGATCGGAATCGCGCCCAGCGTCTGAACTCGTACCAACTCCATGATTAGTCATATTCGTTTCCTATCAACTCCGAGAATTCATTCATCTAATAGATCAACCCATAATCAAAGGATTTGAGAAAATCTATATTTAATTTAATTTTGTATACGAAATAAATAAATTAAAAATATTTTTTACGACTCTAAATAGCATTACTTCAATTTGACAATAGTCAATTTGGCGACAATGGTTCACAATTTAAATATAAACTACCTTAGATATAGCGATTTTTGTCATATTTCACTGCGCCAACCGGCAATGACTGGTATTTATCTGTTCAAACTAATTCTTTAATACAGAATAATCTTAGTCAAAAATTTTTATATGCAAAATTTTTATTTATTGGGTGAAGATGGGATTGGTCTCGCTGTATTCAAAATTGAATTGCTCATATTTTACGAATGTACATTTGTGTTATTATTTAACAAAATATTTAATATCGAATTCTTTGCGATTAGACAAAATAAAATAGAATTTTCATTTGTTGAAATATCGTCGTTCTTTATAAGATAGACTAAAAGCTGAAAGTTTCCGCTACGGCAAGAAATTGTATCCACAGCATGAAGCACCCTATTTGCCTTTTCGTATCTCAGCCCTATGTCGTTAAGATGGCCATCAAGCATATCGACAACGACACCTGTCTAGAGGCGCTCTCAGCGCTCGGCAATGCGGTCATCATTGGATCAAGCGGCGGCATTGGCCAGGCCCTGGTGCGCGCCCTCTTGACCAAGGCGCGGTTCAAGCAGGTGTTTTGCCTAAACCGCGCAGGCC
The DNA here is from genome assembly GCA_947452665.1 of Caulobacteraceae bacterium. Lineage (GTDB taxonomy): Bacteria > Pseudomonadota > Alphaproteobacteria > Caulobacterales > Caulobacteraceae > CAISGS01. Next base: position 3,068 of record CANGEH010000068.1, on the reverse strand, counting down.
AAACGCCTAGCCCCTCACCGCAGACGGGGCCGACCCAAACCGAGTTGACCGGCCTAGCAATCGATCTCACCAAGGAAGACTCCATAGGCTATGCCGCTCAACAGGTGGCGCTTCAGGGGCCGTTAAGCCTCGTGCTGGTGGCCACAGGCCTGTTGCAAGACGACACACAATCGCCCGAAAAGACCATGCGCCATCTGTCGTCAGACGCATTGATGCGCGCCTTTCAAATTAATGCGGTGGGCCCGGCGCTGGTGGCTAAACACTTCCTGCCCTTGATGAGCCGGGAGGGCCGTTCGGTATTTGCCGCCCTGTCGGCCCGAGTCGGCAGTATCAGCGATAATCGCTCGGGCGGCTGGTATAGCTACCGCGCCTCCAAGGCCGCGCTGAATATGCTGATCCAGACCCTGGCCCTGGAACATGCGCGCAAGTTCCCGCTTGGCGTCTGTGTGGGTATCCACCCCGGCACGGTGGATACCAATCTAAGCAAGCCCTTTCAGCGCGGCGTGCCGAACGAGCGCCTGTTTAGCCCAGAGGTTTCGGCCGCTCATATTCTCAATCTGGTCCAAGACCTCACCACCGCCGATTCCGGGAGGCTATTTGCCTGGGACGGGACACGGATCGCGCCCTGATCCGTATTCGCACGCACTTTTGCCGGCGAATGACAAAACTTCCGATTGGGCCCGAGATTTTTTCAATAGTTTCTGTCTGGGTCGACAAAATCTCGGTGAGATAAATCGGCTATGCCTCCAATGCCTCTATCCGATAGTCCAGTTTTTTTCCAACCATGTCGCGCCCTCTCTTTCCAGGAGAAGGCAATACAAAACGTGCTAAATTAGTCAACGCTATTAAAATATTTATCGTTATATTTTTTAAACAGGTGGAGGCGGCGAGAGTTGAAGCACAGGCGACAACCAGATGACTCTTTGGTCCAGTAAGGGCGAATCAACTTCTGATGTAAGGTGAAACAGTCCCGCATAGGCGCTTTTTTCAAGCCATTTTACGTAAACAGTTCCATCTTCCAGCCCTACAACGCATAGTTTTCCGAAGAATTTTGGGCTAGGCGCATAGCGTCGCGGGTCATGAAAAGCGGTCCAGCCCGAAAACTTGCGCGCCACCGCCCCGTCGCCGATCATTAGCCCCACAGGCAAGGCGTGTTCCCCTGCATCCTCAGGCCTTTGGTTTGCGTTTTTCAATGCGATGCCCAGCACAAGATCTCGAAACACAATCTGGCCAGCGGGCTTGGATAGGTTGGATAGGATGAGGATTGACCCCACCTCAAGCTGGGCGACATCAATACCCAGCACCTGGGCAATCCGGCGCACATCATTACGCGACGGCTCTGTGCGGCCGCGCTCCCAGGATGAGATGGTCGTCTGGGCCTGGTTTACCGCCTCGGCGAGACGGGTTTGCGACCAACCCTTATTTTTGCGGGCAAGCGCGATACGAAGACCAAGTACATTGCTCATATAGCCTTAGAAATCGTCGCAAAAGCGGATGCAAATGACACTTTGTGCTCGATTAACCCGTGTTAGCCTATGTCGTGTTCAAACTAGGGCCTAGGCTGTTTATCTGTCGCCCCGAGCCTTTGCTTGACCTAGGCGCCCTGTGTGCAAGCCTAGCCCCCGAGGTGCCAATTTGGTGTCTTGGATTCCACCGAGATTTGTAACCCCTTATGACCCAAGCCAGCCTGTCAGACACCAGCCCAGAGGCGACCGGCGAAGCGTCAAGCGCCATTGAGCGGGCGCAACTGTTTGGCCTGATGCTCGGCTTTGCCGGCATGGTGCTAGGCCAGTTCATGGCCTTTCTCGACATTCAGATTGTCAATTCGTCCCTGTCCCAGATCCAATCGGGCGTGAGTGCCAGCAGTGATGAAATCAGCTGGGTGCAAAGCGCCTATCTGATTTCCGAGGTGGTGATGATCCCCTTGTCCAGCTATCTGGCCCGGTGGTGGGGCACGCAAAGACTGTTCATGATCTCTTGTGCCGGCTTTACGATCATGAGCGTGCTGACCGGCCTTTGCACCTCGATCGATGCCATGATTGTGACCCGCGCCCTACAGGGCTTTATCGGCGGGGCCATGATCCCAACCGTGTTTTCCGTGGCGTTTTCAGCCTTCCCGCCGCGCTACCGCATGACCACCAGCATGATTATCAGCACGGTCGTATCCTTGGCCCCGACCATAGGACCGACCCTTGGCGGTTTCTTGACCGACCAGCTAAGCTGGCGCTGGTTATTTTTTATAAATGTCCCCCCGGGCCTTTTGGTGCTGTTTTTAGTCGGCCGGTATGGCGCGCTCGACCAACCCAACCCGGCCTTGGCGCGTAATTTCGACTGGACGGGCCTGGCCTGCATGGCCGCCTTCTTGATGGCTGGGCAATATGTGCTGGAAGAAGGCACGCGCGAGGCCTGGTTTCACAGCGACCTGATCTTGTTCCTGACTGTCCTATCGGTGCTAGGCGGGATCTTGTTTGTCTGGCGCTCCCTTTCCCGTCCCAATCCGATTGTCGAGCTTCAGGCCTTTGCCGATAGCAATTTTCGCATTGGCTGTTTCTTGTCCCTGATTGCCGGAATGGGCCTGTTTGGCTCAACCTATCTGTTGCCGCTGTTTTTGGCGCGTGTGCGCGGCGACTCTGCCAGCCAGATCGGCCTGACCATGGCCGTGTCGGGCGCAGTAATGTTTGTGATGGGCCCCATTGCGACGCGCCTGTCGCTCTATGTCGTGCCGCGCACCCAGGTGATTATCGGGTTCTTGATTGCGGCGGCGGGCATGTGGATCAGTCGCGGCGTGACCAAGGATTGGAGCTTTAACGAGTTTTTGACCCTGCAACTCACCCGCTCGGTCGGCATGGCCCTGGCCCTGTTTACGGCCCAGAACATTACCATGGGCACGCTCAAGCCGGACCTGATGAAGTCGGCCGGCGCACTGGTCAATCTATCGCGCAATGTCGGCGGGGCCTTTGGCCTGGCGGTCTTGACCACGATACTGGCGGTCAGCCGCGCCCAGCACTTGTCGGATCTATCGGCGCGCTTTTCCACGGCCAGGGCCTCGGGCAGTGCCATGATGGAGG
>CANGEH010000067.1 GCA_947452665.1 Caulobacteraceae bacterium | reverse complement strand
GCCAGACCATGCTGATCACGTCGGCGTTTTCCATTGTGTTTTGGATTGCGGGAATGCCGGCTATTTGGATCTTGCTCTTACCTTTGTTAGCCGCGCTTTTGCTTGGTGGGGGCTATTTCATGTTCAGTCATGTTGCCAGCCGGTTTGACCGCTTCCTAAATCCTGGCAGTGCCGACACCCATCAGGTCGACCGGGCTATGGAGGCCATTGCCAATGGCGGCTTGTTTGGCATTGGGCCTGGCGAAGGCGTGATGAAGCGTCATGTGCCAGACCTGCATACCGATTTCATCTATTCGGTCGCGGCGGAGGAATATGGCCTTATCTTCTCGGTGGGTCTGATTGGCCTGTTTGCCTATATCGTGTTGCGCGGTCTTTCAAAGGCCATGAAGCTTTCGGACTCGTTTGAGCAGGCCGCCGCAGCGGGTCTGTTTGTGCTGCTGGGCGAGCAGGCCGTGATTAATGTGGCGGTAAATCTGAACTTGATGCCGACCAAGGGCATGACCTTGCCCTTCCTCTCATATGGCGGTTCAAGCATGTTTGGCATGGCCTTGACGCTTGGCCTGGCTCTGGCCTTGACCCGGCGCAGGCCCGGTGCTTATGCCCAGACAGAACCCCATGGTCAGGGAAGCCCCGCCTTATGAGAAAAATTGCCGTTATAGCTGCGGGTGGAACCGGCGGCCACATGTTCCCAGCCCAGGCCCTAGCCGAGGTCCTGAACGGTCGCGGCTGGCGGGTCGTACTGGCCACCGACGAGCGCGGCGCGGCCTATGCGGACAAGTTTCCGGCAGAAAAGCGCATTGCCTTGTCTGCAGCCACCTATCGACCCGGTGATCCGGTTGGCATGGTCCGGGCGGGGGTCAGCGTACTGCAGGGTGTGATGCAGGCTAGGTCCGCGTTCAAGGTGATTGAGCCCGCGATTGTCATTGGCTTTGGCGGCTATCCGTCCTTGCCTGCCCTGCTTGCCGCCCTGTCGGCCAAGCGCCCGGCCATGATCCACGAGCAAAATGCCGTGCTTGGCCGGGTCAACCGCTTTTTGGCCCCGCGGGTTCAGGCCATAGCCAGCGCCTTTCCCACGCTTGAAAAGGCCGTGCCCGCTGTTCAGGCGCGGGCCGTTGTCGTCGGCAATCCGGTTCGCCCTGAAATCCGGGGCCTAGCCGATCAGGTCTATCGGGCCCCCGAGGGCGGGCTTCACCTATTGGTGACGGGCGGCAGTCAGGGCGCGCGGCTCTTATCGGAACTGATCCCGGCAGCGATCGGGCGCCTGCCCGAGGCCTTGCGGTTTCGCCTTAAGGTGCAGCAACAAACCCGGCCAGAATCGATGGATGAGGCGCGCAAGGCCTATGCTGACGCCCTGGTTGATGCTGAGATTGCGCCCTTCTTCAGAGATATGGCCGGACGCCTAGCCACGGCGCATCTGGTGATTGGCCGGGCCGGGGCCTCGACGGTCAGTGAATTAGCGGTGGCTGGAAAGCCGTCCCTACTGATCCCGCTTAAAATCGCCATGGATGACCACCAGACCTATAATGCCAGGCTCCTGACCGATGTTGGCGCGGCCCTGGTCTTGGCCGAGGATGACTTGACCGTCGATGGTATGGCCAAGGCCTTGGAGGCCCTGTTAAGCGATCCGGCGGCCTTGAGCCGCATGGCCGCCGCCGCGCAAAGCGTGGCCCTGCCCGATGCCGCCGAGCGATTGGCCGATCTGGTCGAGCAGACGGCGGGCTAAACTTGTCGTGACAATGTCGGGCATTTGGCCTAGGTTGGCGTAAAGGAGTGCGCCATGACCGTTAGCCTGACCCGTTCGGAAAAGCTTGATCTGCGCCTGACCCGTGAGGCCAAGCTGACCTTGAGCGCTGCGGCCCTAGCCTTGCAGTGTTCGGTCAGTGAATTTGTGTTGCAAAGCGCTCTGGCGCGCGCTGCCGAGACCTTGCCGGATCGGCACGGCTTTGGTCTTGATGCGGACAAATGGCAGGCCTTTGTGACGGCTCTAGACGCCTCGCCCCGGTCCCTGCCTAGGCTAGCCAAGATGTTTGAGACCGATAGCCCGTTCGAGCGCGACCCTGCATCCTGATGGGGCTTTGCATTGAAAAGCTAGGCCGTCACCATGCGGTCGAGGGGTTTGATTGTGGTCAAGACCCTCTGAACCGTTTTCTCATCCGGTTTGCCTTGCAGGCCCAGATGGCTCGGGCCTCGCAAACCTATCTTGCCCTCGATGGGTCTGAGCCGATCGGCTACTATACGCTGGTGGTCGGGCAGGTGGCGTATGAGGATGCGCCAGAGCGTCTGGTTAAGGGTCTTGCCCGTCATCCCGTTCCGGTCATGGTTCTGGCGCGGCTCGCGATTGATCACAGGCGACAAGGCCAAGGCCTTGGTGCCGGATTGTTGAAGGATGCGTTTCAAAGGACCCTGAACGCTGCTGATATTGCCGGAATCCGCGCCCTGATCGTCCATGCAAAGGATGAGGCCGCTCGGCAGTTTTACCAGCATTTTGATTTCATAGCCTCGCCCTCAGATCCCATGCACCTAATGGTGCTGCTTAAGGATGTGGCGGCAATCTTAAGATCTTAGGGCCCAAGGGCGCACACCCCCTTTGCCCTGGGCAACAAATCATTTACCGATGGACACCATGAACAGACGCCCCGTCCCCTTCGCCCTCGGTCCCGTGCATTTTATTGGCATAGGGGGCATTGGCATGAGCGGCATTGCCGAGATCATGCTGCGTATTGGCTATGTGGTCCAGGGCTCCGATGCCAAGGCTAGCGCCAATACTGAGCGGCTGGAAAAGCTGGGCGCCAAGATCTTCATTGGCCACGACGCGGCCCATGTCGAAGGCGCTTCGGCTGTGGTCTATTCCACAGCGGTCAAGGCCGATAATCCTGAAATGGTGGCTGGCCGGGCCAAGCGCCTGCCGCTCGTGCGGCGGGCTGAAATGCTGGCCGAGCTGATGCGGTTGCAGTTCTCGGTCGCTGTTGGCGGCACCCATGGCAAGACCACCACCACCTCGATGATTGCCGCCTTGCTCGATGCGGGCGGGCTAGATCCCACGGTCGTCAATGGCGGCATCATCAATGCCTATGGCACCAATGCCAAGGTCGGCGAGGGCGACTGGATCGTGGTCGAGGCCGATGAGAGCGACGGCACCTTCCTAAAGCTGAAATCCACCGTGGCGGTGGTGACCAATATTGATCCGGAACACCTGGACCATTACGGCGATTTTGACGCGGTCAAAAAGGCGTTTGAGGACTTTGTCGAAAACATCCCCTTTTATGGCTTTGCCGCCATCTGTCTGGATCATCCAGAGGTCCAGGCCCTGGCGTCAAAGGTCGAGAACAGGCGCCTTGTGACCTATGGCGTTAATCCCCAGGCCGAGGTGCGGGCAACCAATGTCACTATGGGCCCCGAAGGCGCGCGGTTTGATGTCAAGTTCTCGCCGCGCGATGGGGCGGTTACCAGCCTGATTGACCTGCATCTGCCCATGGCTGGTGATCACAATGTTGCCAATGCTCTGGCTGCGATTGCCGTGGCGCGGGAATTGGGTGTCAGTGATGAGGCCATCCGTGCGGGCTTGACCGGCTTTGCCGGGGTCAAGCGGCGCTTTACCACCACGGGCGTGGCCAAGGGCGTAAGGGTGATTGACGACTATGGCCATCACCCGGTCGAGATCTCGTCCGTGCTCAAGGCCGCCCGCGCCGTCAGTCTGGGCAAGGTGGTCGCTGTGGTTCAGCCGCACCGCTATACGCGCCTGCGCGACCTGTTTGCCGATTTCTGCAGCTGCTTTAACGATGCCGATGTGGTGATCGTTGCCGATGTCTATACGGCCGGTGAAGCACCCATTGCTGGATTTGACCGCGACGCCCTGGTCGAGGGCCTGGGCCGCTATGGCCACCGCAGGGCTCTGGCCCTGACCAGCCCTGCCGATCTGGCGGGCATGGTGGCCAAGGAGACCGTGTCTGGCGATCTAGTGGTCTTGCTCGGCGCGGGCGATATTACCAGTTGGGCCTATGCCCTGCCTGGACAATTGGAAGCCTTGGCATGAGCCGTGATCATGGGCTGGCGTGATCATCTGCCCGCTGTGCGCGGGCGAATAGCGCGCAACGAACCCTTGGCCCCATTTACCTGGCTAAGGGTCGGCGGCCCGGCGGATGTTTTGTTCTTGCCCGAAGACGCAGATGACTTGGCGGCGTTTCTCAAGGGCCTTGACCCTGCTGTGCCGGTCATGGCCATAGGGGTTGGGTCCAACCTTTTGGTCCGCGATGGCGGGGTCGAGGGGGTGGTGATCCGGCTTGGCAAGGGGTTTGCGGCGATTGAACCGCGCGGTGAAGGCCAGATCTATGCCGGTGCCGCTGTGCTGGATGCGAGCCTTGCCAAGGCTGCGGCCCAGGCCGGTATTGCCGGTCTTGAGTTTTTCAGGGGCGTGCCCGGGGCGATCGGCGGGGCCTGTATGATGAATGCGGGCTGCTATGGCGCGGAGACCAAGGACGTGCTGGTTGAGGCCTATGCGCTTAACCGCGCTGGCGAGCCTGTAACCCTAACCAATCAAGAGATGGGGTTTTCCTATCGGCGCAGCGCGGCGGCGGCGGACGGCGGGCTGATTTTTACGGGGGCCTTGTTTAAAGGCACGCCCGATGCGCCAGAGGCTGTGCTGGAGCGGATGGACGCGATCACCCAGCGGCGCGAGCAAAGCCAACCGATCCGCGAAAAAACCGGCGGATCAACCTTCAAAAACCCAGAGAGCCACAGCGCCTGGAAACTGGTCGATGAGGCCGGTTGGCGCGGCAAGCCGTTTGGCGGGGCCATGTTCTCCCCCCTGCACGCCAATTTCCTGATCAATACAGGCGGGGCCACCGCCGCTGATCTGGAAGGGCTTGGCGAGGCGGTACGAGCCGAGGTGCTGGCACAGACCGGAATCTCGCTAGACTGGGAAATCAAACGCATTGGCCGCCGCGGCGTGTCGTTATGAACGGAGCGTCTGCCATGTTGCCAAAATCTCTTGTACTTGCCCTTGGCCTGACCCTTGCCGCCCCCTTGGCGCATGCCGCTGATGCGCCGTTTGCCAAGCAAGAAGCCGTGGCCAGTCAGTTGCGCGATGCAGCCCTGAAGGGCTCTGGCGCCTATGACATACTCGAATCCCTGACCACCGAGATTGGGGCCCGCCCGGCCGGAAGCCCGGCCCTGCTGAGGGCCGCAGATTGGGGCGCAGCAAGGATGAAGGCGCTGGGCTATGACAAGGTCACGGTCGAAAGCTTTAAGGTGCCCGGCTGGAAGCGCGGCGCGGAAACCGCCGAGGTTACTGCGCCTTTTCCGCAAAAACTGGTGATTACGGCGCTGGGCGGATCGGTGGCGACCCCGGCTTCGGGCTTGAGCGCGCCGGTCGTTTTGTTCAAACGCTATGACGATCTATTGGCCCAGGCCCCAGGGTCCTTGGCCGGCAAGATTGTTGTGGTGACCGAGCGGATTATCCGCGCCCAGGACGGCGCAGGCTATGGCGCGGGCTACCGCATACGCGGGGCTGGGGCCTCTGAAGCGGCCAAGCGCGGGGCTGTGGGCTATATGCTGCGTTCCTTGGGCACAGACAGCCACCGCGTGCCGCATACCGGGACCATGGCCTATGACCCCGCTGCACCCAAGATCCCGGCGGCCGCCCTATCCAATCCGGATGCCGATCTGCTCGAGCACATGCTGGCGCGCGGCGTGCCCGTAACGGTCAAGATGGTACTAACCCCGACCTTTGGCCCTGAACTTGAGGCCCGCACCGTGGTCGGCGAGATCACTGGCCGCGAGGTGCCGCAAGAGGTGGTGGTGATCGGTGGCCATCTGGATTCTTGGGACCTGGGCACTGGTGCGATTGATGACGGGGCGGGCGTAGCCATCACCATGGCCGCCGGAAAGCTGATCCTTGACCAGCCGGTCCGTCCGCGCCGCACGGTCCGGGTCGTGCTGTGGGGCGCCGAAGAAATCGGCAAGGCGGGCGAGGCTTTTGCCAAGGTCCATGGGGCCGAGGTTGCAAACCATATCCTGGCCAGTGAAAGCGATTTTGGCGCTGGGCCAGTGTTGAAGATCAGTCTGCCCAAGGCCAAGGGCGGTGAGGGGTTTGCCGAGGCCCTGATGCGGGTCCTTGGGCCTGCGGGCGTGGTCTATGATCGCCAAGACGCGGTCAATGGCGGGGCGGATGTTGAGGAAATGTCCGAGCTTGGCATGCCGGTTGCCAGCCTGCGCCAAAATGGTCTGGACTATTTCGACTGGCATCATACGCCCGATGATACGCTGGATAAGGTCAAGGCCAGCGAACTGGACCAGAATGTTGCGGTCTGGTCAGGCTTTGCCTGGATGGTTGCCGACAGCGCCGCAAGTTTCCGCGCCCCGGCTAAATGAAACGAATGTCTTGCCTAATGGAGCCAAGCCTATGAGCCTTCCCCTGTCTGGCCGACACATTGCCGTGCTGATGGGAGGATTGTCTTCTGAGCGCGAGGTCTCGCTGGTGTCAGGGCGAGAATGCGCCGATGCGCTGGAGCGTCTTGGTGCCAAGGTGGCGCGGGTCGATGCGGGGCGGGATGTGGCCCAGGTCCTGACCGGCCTTAAGCCTGATCTGGTGTTTAATGCCCTGCATGGAGCGTGGGGCGAGGATGGCTGTGTGCAGGGTGTGCTCGAAACCCTTGGTCTTGCCTATACCCATTCCGGCGTTCTGCCCTCGGCCTTGGCCATGGACAAGGCCAAGGCCAAGGCGGTCTTGGCAGCGGCGGGCGTGACCGTACCGGGCGGCGGTTTGTTCAACCGGTTTGATGTCGCTAAGGCCCATGTCTTGGCCCCGCCCTATGTGGTCAAGCCCAATGCTGAGGGCTCGTCGGTTGGGGTATTCTTGGTCTTTGAGGGTGCCAATAGCCCGCCCCAAGCCGTAATCGCGCCCGATTGGCATTTTGGCGAAGAGGTCATGGTTGAGCCCTATATTGCCGGGCAAGAGCTGGCCGTGGCGGTGATGGGCGACCGCGCCTTAACCGTGACCGATATTGTTTCGCAGACGGGCTTTTATGACTATGACGCCAAATACGGCGAGGGCGGATCGATCCACAAGGTACCAGCCCTTATGCCACAAGCGGTTTTTGATCGCGCCCTGCGTATGGCAGAGCTGGCCCACAAGGCCTTGGGCTGTACGGGCCTGACCCGCAGTGATTTTCGTTATGATAACGTTAACGATCTTTTGGTCTTATTAGAGGTCAATACCCAGCCTGGCATGACCCCGACCTCGCTCGCACCTGAGCAGGCGGCCTATATGGGCATTGGCTTTGATGATTTGATCTTATGGATGGTGGAGCAGGTTGATGGCGACGGGCGTAAGGGAGGGGCAGGGTCGCACGCAGATCGCTAGTCCCAAGCCCAAGACCTCACCCGCCCTGCCAAGGTCTGCCCCCAAGGGTGCGGCCAACAAGGCCCGCGCGATTGGCAAGCTGGCCGCCGCGCGTAATACCAATATCTCTACCGGGCCTGCGCTTGGCATTGCGCTTGGTGTGATCGGCGCGGCCGTCGTTTTGGTGGCCATCACTGGTGATCGCCCGCAAAAAATGGTTCAGGCGGCACATCAGGGTCTGGTCGACCAGACGGCAGCCTGGGGCTTTAAGGTGGCGCACATTCACGTGGTCGGCGCCTCGGCCCCTTCGCAGCAAGACATATTGCGGGCCAGCAATTTGAGCCTTGGCCAGTCCATACTGGGCCTGGACCTCGCCGCCGTGCGCACATCGGTCGAGCAGGTGGGCTGGGTTAGTCAGGTTAAGGTCGTGCGCCTCTTGCCCGATACAGTGGTTGTCTCGGTTGTTGAGCGCCCGCGCCTGGCGGTCTGGCAGCACCAGGGCATTAACCGAGTGATTGATGCCCAGGGAAGGGTTATAGTCGAGGCCAATGCGGCAGGATTTGGCGGCTTACCTCTGGTGGTCGGCGACGGTGCCGATCTGGCAGCGCCTAGTCTTGTGCCCCTGATTATGTCGAGACCTAGGCTGGCCAGCCGTTTGGAAGCCCTGGTGCGGGTTGATGGCCGACGTTGGGACTTAAAGTTGAAAGATGGCAGTCTGATCCAATTGCCTGCAGCGGGTGAGGCGGAGGCCTTGGCGCAGCTGGACCGACTGGACAAGAGTTCCAGATTGCTGGACCTCGGTCTAGCGCGGCTGGATTTGAGAGACCCAACCATGTTGGTGGTTAGGCCGCGCTATGACGGGGGCAATCAAATTGCTCCCGCCGGAACGTGAGGAAAACGGGGCAGGAAATCGACAGAATGTCGCGATTAGAAGAGCGCCGTCAGGCCAAGGAAGGGCTGAAAGTCCTAAGCAACCGTCAGCCCGTTATCGCGGCGGTCGATCTTGGTGCGTCCAAAGTGACCTGTTTTATCATGAAGGCTGACGGGATTCGCCGTGAGGAGCGCACGCTTCAAACTGTGGGCGTTGGCCATGTCCAGTCGCGCGGCGTACGCGCCGGATCCATCGTCAATCTGGATGAGGCCACCCAGTCCATTGCCCAGGCCGTTGAGCGGGCCGAGACCATGGCAGGCCTCAATATTCAAGGCGTCACCGTCACCACATCGGGCGGACAACTCAATAGTCATCGCATTCGCACCCAGGTGTCCTTGGGCGCGCGGCCAATCTCGGATAATGACCTGTCACGCGCCATCAATGCCGCGCTTGGTCAGGTGCGCATTCAGGGTCGCAGGCCGATCCATTTATTGCCCATCGCCTGGTCGGTCGACAGCCTGCGCAGCATTCGCGATCCGCGCCTGATGACGGGGCGGGTGCTGGGGCTGGAATTGTTGGTGGTGACGATTGACGAGACCGCTTTTCAAATCCTCAGCCACTGTATCGAGCGCGCGCATCTGCAATTTGAGGGGATTGTTGCTGCACCCTTTGCCACCGCCTTGGCAGCCCTCGAAGAAGACGAGATGAATCTGGGCTGTGTCTGTATTGATATGGGCGGCGGCTCGACCTCGGTTGCCGTGTTTTCCCAAGGCTCCTTGGTGCATGTCGACTCCCTCGCCGTGGGCGGCTCGCATGTGACCAATGATATTGCCCGGGGGCTTTCGACCTCTATGGCTGGGGCTGAACGCATCAAGACCTTGCACGGCTCGGCGATTGCCAGCGCCAATGAAGACCGCGAAATGATTGAGGCCCCACCGCGTGGTGACGATCCCGGCGCCGGGCCCGTGGTTGCGCCGCGCTCCATGCTCAAGGGCATAATTGCACCTCGGGTTGAAGAGACCCTCGAGCTGCTGCGCGAGCGGCTCAAGGCAGCCGATATTGTCATTGAGACGGGGGCTGGGAT
>CANGEH010000066.1 GCA_947452665.1 Caulobacteraceae bacterium | reverse complement strand
CTTCATAAATATCGGCAAGCCCGCCCTTGATGACGCGAAACTGACCCTTGACCGCTTCGGTTTGGGTTGGGACCAGGGCCGCGAGCCAATACTTGTCGGTAATGCCCAGCCATCCGCCGGTCGACGACTCTTCCGCGCCGCCGTCCTTTTTCCAAGCCTTATACTTAATGGTCTTCAGCCTGTCGCCCAGAACACCAACTGCGCCTTCATGCACAACCGCGCTAGCGACGTGATCCTGTGCCAGGCCTTGGCGCTGGACCGAGCCATAGGCAGCAAGCGAGACCGGAAGCGCGCCCGCATTGGCGACGGTATCGACCACGGTGAACATGGCCTTATCGTCAATACTGATCGTGCGCCTAAAGCTAAGCCCTGCGCCATTATCATAGGTCAGGACCACGGGGGTCGTTGGGGTCAGGCGCGCGCCGGGCGCGGCGGTCCAGACCGTCTCGCTGGTCGGCAGGCCAGCAATATTGGCGGCGGTCCAGCCAAATTCGGCAAAATAGGCGTTTTGTGCGCCTTCGGGACGGAACAGCTCCACCAAGGGCGAGCCCTTGTCGATGGTCTGGCGATAGCCCTTCAGCATCAGGTCATCAATGCGCGCGCCCTTCAGGGCCATGGAGCCGGTCAGACCATTGCTCTCAATCGCAATGCGGGGGCTAGCTGCCAGGGCCTGCTCGCGGGCAACATAGATTTCAGCCGGTTGGCCGTTGGGCAGCAAGGGCACGCCCGCTTTGATCGCTTGTTGCTGGGCCACAGCCACAGCCTCGGTGCGCGCGACCTGGCGGCGCTTGGCCGCGGGGTCCAGAACAAAGATCTGATACAGGACCAGTATGGCGATGGCGCAGACGATAAAAATGGTCGTGTTGCGGGTGGATTCGTTTTGCATGGAAAGGGCTACCGGGAAGAAGGGGCCGGCGCACGATCGCCGTCGGGACCAGAAGGGGCAGAAAGGCTTAACAGGGCGGTTTTGACATCGTCAAGCAGACGAGGCCAGGGCCGCGATCCGGTGCCGCCCCTTGCAATAAAGACATAATCGAAACCGGGCTTGCCGTGGAGGGGTAAAAGCGCCTGGGCGGCGTGTCTTAGCCGTCTTTTGGCCCGGTTGCGTTGCACAGCGCCGCCGATCTTGCGGGTGGCTGTGAATCCAGCCCGCGCAACAGGGGCTTCCTCGCGCTTGAGCGCCTGGACCACCACCGCGCCCCTGGCCACAGAACGACCTTGAGCGGCCGCAAGAAACTGCGGCCGCTTGGTAAGGCGCTCAATCTTAAGATCTTGAGAAGGGTTCGCGGCTTCGATCACGAGACCGCCTGTCCTTTGCTAACCGAAGGCCAGACTAGGCCGTCAGACGCTTGCGGCCCTTTGCGCGACGACGCGCAACAATCTTTTGGCCATTCTTGGTCGCCATGCGAGTGCGGAAGCCGTGACGGCGCGCACGCACGAGTTGGCTGGGTTGAAATGTCCGCTTCACGATGAGGCTCCAGTCGATAATAATTCAGTGTCCGCAAATGTCTCCATCCGCGAATGAGGGGCGGTTGATAAGGGGCAAGGCGCGTCCTGTCAACCGATTCAAGACTCTGAAGGGCGCATCTTGAGCGGTGTCCCATCTCATGGTACACAATGACCGCACGGGGCGGCGCTATGATTCAGAGTTTTCGAGATGGCTGGTTGGCAGACTTCTTTGAACACGATCTGCGTAACAAGCAAATCCCGGCCGATCTGGAAAGCCGATTGTTCCGCAGGCTTCAATTGATCGACGATGCCGCGACCGATCAGGACTTGCGGGTTCCGCCGAGCAACCATTTCGAAAAGCTCAAGGGCACGCTGCAGGGGTATAATTCTATTCGGGTCAATAAACAGTGGCGGCTGATTTTCCGCTGGGATGCCGACAAGGGGCAGGCCAGTGGGCTTTATCTCGACAATCACAGTTATCAGTGAGGCAGACATGATCCAGACAAAGCGCAGGCCTGCTGGCATTGCCGAAATCCTGATCGAGGAGTTTATGCAGCCGCTTGGCCTTAATCAGACTGCGCTCGCTGAAGCCATGGGCGTGCCGCGCAAGCATGTGAACGAGCTTTGCAATCATCGCCGCACCGTCACCGCCCCGACGGCCTTGATCTTGGCGCGGGTGTTTGGCAATAGCGCCGATTTTTGGCTTAATGTTCAGCGCCGGACGGACCTGTGGCAAGCCTTGAACGACCCGCATGACAGCGCCCGAATCGCGCGGGCCAAGCCGCTTTTGCCGGCCGTCTAGACCGCTCTAGTCCGGAACAATCACAACCTTGCCTATGACCTTGCGATTGGCCAGCATGTCAAAGGCCTCTCGCCATTGATCAAGGCCAAATTCGGCGTGGACGCGCGGCTTGATCAGGCCCTTATCGGCTAGGTCCCAGACGGCTTGGGTGTTTTCAAGGCCCTTTTGCGGGAATTGGCGGCCATATTCGCCCGCGCGCACGCCCATCACCGAGAAACCCTTGATCAGGGGCATATTGACCGAGACATTGGGGATGCGACCCGAGGTAAAGCCGATAATCAACAGGCGGCCGTCAAAGCCGATGCAGCGCACGCTTTCGTCAAACACATCGCCGCCGACCGGGTCATAAATGACATCTGCGCCCGCGCCTCCGGTAATCGCCTTGACCTGCTCGCGAAAGCCGCCAGTGACATTCAGCACGGCGTCGGGGGCATATTCGGTCATGACCACAGCCAGTTTTTCATCAGAGGCCGAGGTGGCAATCACCCTTGCGCCCATGACCTTGGCCAGATCGACGGCGGCTAGGCCAACACCACCCGCCGCGCCATGCACCAGCACCCATTCGCCGGGCTGAAGCTGGGCGCGCCGCACAAGCGCGACATAGGCTGTCAGATAGGCAACGCCATACGCTGAGGCCTGGGCAAAGCTAAGCCCCGCAGGCTTTGGCTTGACCGCATCCTTGGTCAAGACCGCATATTGGGCAAAGGCGCCAAGGCGTGAGCCGCCGACGACGGCTTGGCCGATCGCTAGGCCTTCCACACCCTCGCCCAAGGCCACCACCTCACCAGCCAACTCCATCCCGACGCCAAACGGCAGGGGTGGTTTGAGCTGATATTCGCCGCGCGTCATTAGGAGGTCAGGAAAATTGACCGAGGCAGCCTTGACCTTGACCAGGACCTCACCAGCCCTTGGCTTAGGCACCGGCACGGTCTGGACGCTGACCCCGCCATAATCGGGTTCTAACGATGCGACGATCAGGGCCCGCATCTGATCGGGCAGGGTAGGGCTCATGCCGCCGCCTTGGCATTGAGGGCATTGCGCACCAGTTCGGCAATTTCGCGGCAGGCCTTGTCCGCCGCCGGCACTGCGCCTGTAAAGGCGGTAAAGCCGTGGGCCAGGCTGTCATAGCAGCGATAGACGGCTGGCGTACCTGCTGCGATCAAGGCCTTGGCATAGGCCTGGCCTTGATCAACCAAGGGGTCGAACCCGGCTGTGGCAATAATGGCTGGAGCAAGACCGCTCAGGCTTGCGGCCCGGATTGGTGACAGCCGTTCGCTCGCTGGATCGACGTCGGGGCTCATATAATGGCCCATAAACCAGTCCATAATCTCGCGCGACAGCGGATAGGCATTGGCATAGGTGGTCATGGAGGCGGTTTCGCTGGCCACATCCACAGCCGGATAGATCAGAATCTGAAGCTCAGGCTGGGACTCCTTCAAGCGCCTTAGGTCATGGGCGATGGCGGCGGCAAAATTGCCGCCCATGGAATCGCCGCCAATCACGGCCTTGCCGGGCGCAGTGCCAAACCGCGCGGCATTATCGCGGCCCCAACGATAGGCGGCCAGCACGTCATCCAAACCGGCTGGAAACTTGTGCTCTGGCGCCAGACGGTACTCGACCGACAGCACGGCGGTGCGCACGGTCTTGGCCAGGATCGAGCAAAAGGCCTCGCAGGTCTCAAGGTCGCCAATCACGCCGCCGCCGAAATGGGCAAATACGATCAGGGGCAGGGCCGGGTCCTGCTTGTCCGGGCGATAGGCGCGCAGGTTTAGCGCGCCGCCTTTGCCGTCGATGGTCAGGTTTTCGGTGCGCACGCCGGGCTCAAGGGGGCCAGACATCATGGCCAGGCCCTGGATACTGGCGCTACGGGCCTGTTCGGGGGTCAGGGTCGTCATGGAAGGCAGGCTCTTGGCCCCATGGGTCAGAAATTGAAAACGTGGATCAAGCGTGCGACCGCCCTGATAAACGGCCGAGCCGCCACTCATGGCCCGCAAGATCGGACTTGGCAGGGACAGGAGCACTTTCAATATGGTTTTTTGCAGATCGGCCTTGGCCATGGGGTGTCTCCGGCGGGGCAGGAAAAAGGGCGGGGTTTAAGGTCTGATTATGGGCAGGGCCGAGACACCGCCTAGGATCATTTGCACGGCAAATTCGGCCGCGCCATCAACATCCATCGGGCGGCGGCGCACCATTTGTTCGGCAATGTCGCGCACCAGCGCAATACAGGCGGCAGCCAGATAATCGGCATCGACGGGCGGCGCATCACCGCGATGGATCACCTCATGGATCGAGTTGCGCACTTCTTCGAACACGGCATTGGTTTCGGGCGTGTCGCGGCGCATTAGGGGCTGAGGCTCGTTCAGCGGGCGCTTGGCCTCCCAACGCTCATATTCTTCGGCAGCAAAGGCAAAATAGGCCCGCACCGCGCCATTAATATAGGCGACAAAATCGGGGGCGGCCTCGTATTGCGTACGCAAGATGGGGCGAAAACGCGCCGCCGCATCATCGGCCAAGGCCTCGAACACTTCCTCCTTGGAGCGGTAGTAATTATAGAAGGTGCCCGAGGCTAGGCCCGTGCGGCGGATAATGTCGCGCACAGTGGCGGCATCATAGCCCAGATCGCCAAACACCGCCCGGGCCGCATCGAGTATGGCCAGCCGGTTAGCGGCCTTGTTCAGTTCACGCTTGCCCGTCGGCAGGGTCAGTATGGTCGCCATAAAACCTAGAATCCAGAATACACGCCGCCACACTAGCCGAAGATTTTGCGCTTTGCACCTAGGGGCTTGCCCCTTCCCTAGCGACACGATTGGCAAGGCAGCAAGGCTGGTTCAAGGTGGGTGCCAAGCCATAAGGCATGGTCCATCAAGGAGGAAGTTCACCATGAAAGCCATTCGTCTAAAAAAGCCCGGCGGGCTGGATAATCTGGGTCTTGGCACGGCCGAAGCGGCCAAGCCCGGGCGCGGCGAGATCACGGTGCGCATCCGTGCCAGCTCGCTGAACTATCATGACTATATGGTCGTGCTCGGGGCTATCCCGACACCCGATGGCCGCATCCCGATGTCGGACGGCGCGGGCGAGGTCTTGGAGGTCGGGCCGGGCGTGCATGATTTTGCGGTGGGCGACCTGGTGGTCAGCACCTTTTTCCCGCGCTGGCAGGGCGGCGAGTCCAACCTAGCTGGCATGGGCGGGGTGCCCGGCGACAGTGATGATGGCTTTGCCCGTGAGGTTGTGACCTTGCCGACCACGGCCTTTACCCATGCGCCGGTTGGTTATAGCGCCGCAGAGGCCGCGACCTTGACCTGTGCAGGCCTTACCGCCTGGCGGGCCCTGGTCTGTAACGGTGGTATCAAGCCGGGTGATGTGGTCCTGGTTCAGGGCACGGGCGGGGTCTCGATTTTTGCCCTGCAATTTGCCAAGGCGGCGGGTGCGACCGTGATCGCCACCTCCTCGTCGGATGAGAAACTGGCGCGTCTAAAGGCCATGGGGGCGGATCATTTGATCAATTACAAGGCCGATGAGGCCTGGGGCGAAACCGCCATGAAGCTGACCGGCGGCCGCGGCGTTGACCATGTGGTGGAAATCGGCGGCTCGGGCACCATGGCCCAGTCGATCGCCGCCAGCCGGTTTGGTGGTCATATCGCCCTGATTGGCGTGCTGGCAGGCTATGCAGGCCCCGTATCCACCGTCTCAATCATGGGCAAGCAGCTCAAGGTGATTGGCCTAACCGTGGGCAATCGCATGCAGCAAGAGGACATGGTGCGGGCCATTAATGTCAATGGCATCAAGCCCGTGATCGACAGCCGTTTTGCGCTGGAAAACATTGCCGATGCTTTCCGCCATCAGGCCTCGGGCGCGCATTTTGGCAAGATCTGCCTGGATATCTAGGACGACAAGGCCGTTGCGGGTCTTGCTCGCAGCGGCTTTAGCCCTAGGGGCAGGCGCAAGATTGGCAAGGCCCTCGCGACGCCATAGGCCGCCAGACAGCTCAAGGCGGTAACCGATATCACCAGCAAGAACTCTGCGGCCAAGGGCAGGCGTAGGGGCTTGAGCGCATAGCCGATCAGGACGATTGCGGTCTGGTGGATAATGTAAAACGGAAACACAGCCTCGGTCAGGACCGTCAGGGTCTTGCTGCCGCGGGTAATATGCTGGCGGGCATAACCAAACAGAGCGGCAATCACAAACCAGGCATAGGCCGATCTTGCCATGCTGCTGAAGGCGCTGACCGGGACGCCATTGGCCAGATTAAAGCCCAGCGGCACGCAAAAGGCGGAAATCAGCAGGGCTAGCCCCGCCGAGCTATGGCGATGTCTCGCAAGGCTGGCCCAGACCCTTGGCAGATTGGCGAGCGCGAGCCCAAGCCCAAAAGCCAGCCCATAATGCAGGTGCGCATAAAGATCATCCCAGACAATATTGGTCTCGGGATTGGCGGGATAGAGGGTGACCCGCAATAGGCCAAAGCCTAAGGCTGGCACCAGCCAAAGCCCCGGCCCGTTCAAAACCTTGGCCAATAAGCGGTCAAGCCAAGGCAATAGCGGCCAGCTCAAGGCCGCAATCATCGTATAGAGCCACAAATAGGCGATGAACCATAAATGGTTATAGGTCGGCAAGAACACGCCAAAGCTCTGATCAGCGCTCAGATACCGACGATAAAACGCCCAAAAACTGCCGTGAAACAGCCTGAGCTCGGTCATCTGAATCCAGGACTGCGGCGGCACGATCACCAATATGCCAAACACCAGCGGCACTAGCAGGCGCAAGGACCGCTCAGCGACCAAACGCTTGCCAATCTTTTCGCCCCGGCCTGCCATGGCCTGGCCCATAAAGCGGGTCGCAATGCCCGATATGACAAACAACAGGGTCAATCGCCAAGGATTGAGCAGGCCCATGGGCCAGGTCAGGGCCGTGACCGTGTGATGGCTTTTGACATGCCACCACCAGGGCGCATACAGCATGCCGATATGGTAAAAGATCAGCAGAAAAAACGCCCCGACGCGCAGGACATCCAGATCATAACGACGGGTTTGGGCTGTATCGGACAATAGCTTTGTCTAACCTAGGCTCAGGCCTGGTTGTCGCGGGTGCGGGCCTCGACCTTGGCGCGCGAGATCAGCCGCATGGTCGAGCTGCACTTGGCCAAGACCTCACCCGCAGCGTTCAACAGCCGAGCCTCGCCAAAACAGGTCGATTTGCCGCGCCGCTCAATCCAGCCCTCGGCCGTCACCAAACCCGGGCTGGCGGGGGCAAAAAAGCTGACCTTTAGCTCCAACGACATTGGGGTCACATCATGGCCAGTGGTGGCAATGACGGCATGGGCCATGGCCGCATCCAGCCAGCCCGTGATAAAGCCGCCCTGAACCACGCCGCCGGAATGGCACATATGCATTCCAGCCCTGTATTCCAGCACAGCCCGTCCCGCCTCGGCATCCATCAGGACCACGCGTTCTAGACCAAGGGTCTGGGACAGGGGGTCGCGGGCTAGGGCGTCAGCGCTATTTGTCATTAAATCCATCCTCGTTTCGGCCAAGGTCTTATCGCTATGGCCTCGCCCTGTCTTGACCTTTTTTACACCCCAGGCGGGCGGATTTGCGGCCTACTGATCGGTTCGTGGCCCAAAGCGCCGCCTTTACGTTGCGGCACGACTGGACAAGTTGGCTGGATTGGGAACACTAGGCACAAGCCTTTATGGTGATGAGCACCACGGTCTTGTCCGCGCCCTCTTGCCCGGACCGGTCGATCAGAAAACTGGGAGAATATCATGAGTGAAGCCTGGATTATCGATGCTGTCCGCACCCCCCGCGGGATCGGCAAGGTTGGCAAGGGTGCCCTTGCCGATATTCATCCCCAGCAATTGGGCGCGACCGTGCTCAAGGCCCTGGCCGAGCGCAATAATCTCAATACAGCGGAAGTTGGCGATGTGATCTGGGGCACCAGCTCGCAGCGTGGCCCGCAAGGCGGCGATCTGGGCCGGATGTCGGCTCTGGATGCTGGCTATGATGTGCGCTCCAGCGGCGTGACCCTCGACCGATTCTGTGGCTCGGGCATTACGGTGGTCAATCTGGCCGCTGCGACCATTATGGCCGGTATGGAAGACCTGGTTGTGGCCGGTGGCTGCGAAATGATGTCCATGGCGGGTCGCCGCACCAGCGATGATGGCCCGCCCATGATGGATAGCGGCAATCTGCGCCTGCGCGCCAGCCATCCCCAGTCCAATCAAGGCGTCTGCGCTGACGCCATTGCCACGCTCGAAGGCATTAGCCGCGAAGCCGTTGATGACCTGGCCCTCGAAAGCCAGCGCCGCGCCGCAATCGCCATTGCCGAGGGCCGGTTTAACAAGAGCCTGGTGCCCGTCTATCACGAAGACGGTACACTCGCCCTCGATCACGAGGAATTCCCCCGCCCCCAGACCACGCGCGAAGGTCTTGCGGCGCTGAAGCCCTCGTTTGAAGCCCTGGCCGACTATCCGCTGGACGACAAGGGCACGACCTATCGCGGCCTGATCTTGCAGGTCCATCAGGGTCTAAAGATCAATCACATTCACCATGCCGGCAATTCGTCGGGCGTGGTTGATGGTGCCGGTGCTATCCTGCTGGCCTCGCCCGCCTATGCCATGGCCAATGGCCTAAAGCCCCGTGCCCGGGTTGTGACCTCGGTCAATATGGGCGACAGCCCAACCTTGATGCTGAACGCCCCGGTCCCAGCCGCGCGCAAGGCCCTGGCCAAGGCCGGCCTGACCGTGGACGATATCGATCTGTGGGAAATCAATGAAGCCTTTGCCGTGGTTGCGGAAAAGTTCATCCGCGACCTGAAGCTTGACCGCGACAAGGTCAATGTGAATGGCGGCGCCATGGCCCTGGGTCACCCCATCGGTGCCACCGGCTCCATGCTGATCGGCACCTTGCTCGACGAGCTTGAGCGCCGCGACCTCAAGCGCGGTCTGGTCACCATGTGCGCCGCTGGCGGCATGGCGCCAGCCATCATTATCGAGCGTATGTAGGATAAACCGGTCCAGTCCTCTCCCGCCGAGGGAGGGGGCTGGTCTAGGCCTTCAGTTCCTG
>CANGEH010000065.1 GCA_947452665.1 Caulobacteraceae bacterium | reverse complement strand
TGGAAAAGGCCGAGCGTCTTGCGGCTGAAGTGGCCTAAAGCCTATGGCCAAGCTGCACTTTTCCCTGGTCGCGCCTGAGCGGCAGCTGTTTTCCGGTGAGGTCGACCAGGTCGATGCACCGGGCGCCGAAGGTGACTTCGGCGTGCTGGCCGGTCATGCGCCCTTCATGACCACACTGCGCGAAGGCACAGTGACCATTACCGACGGCACCACAAGCCGCGCCTTTACCATCCAGGGCGGTTTTGCCGATGTCACCGGCGAAGGCCTAACCATCCTGGCCGAACACGCTGTTGAGGCCGAGGCCGCTGCGGTTCACTAGGGCCGGGCTAGGTTAAAGACGATTTAAGCCGCCGCTGGAGTGATCCGGCGGCGGTTTTTGTTTGGGGGGGGCCTTGTGAAATCGCACACCCAAGCATATCTTACCTTCGTCTTACTAGGGGGTTTGCAACATGGCCTTAACCGACATACTGACGACGACCGTCTCCACCAAGGGTCAGGTCATATTGCCCAAGGCCGTAAGAGACAATTTGGGCTGGGGCGCTGGGGCCAAATTGGTGGTTGAAGAAACGGACGGCACCGTGACGTTGCGGCGAGCGCCCCTCTTTCCCCAAACTGATATGAACAAGGTGTTTGGACAGTTAAAGTCTCCCGTGGGCACCTTGTCATTGGAAGAAATGGACGCCGGCGTTGCGGAAGAGGCGCGACGGCATGCTTGCGATTGACACCAACCTCATTATTCGAATTCTCATCGGCGACCATCTCCAACAGTCTGGCAGGGCGCGTGCGTTTGTTGAAGATAATAGAGTTTGGGTTAGCACTACGGTCTTGCTTGAGGTCGAATGGGTATTGCGCAGCGCCTACAAACTGCCCAAGCCCGAAGTGATTTCCAGTCTTAAAGATTTTGTTGGGCTTCCGAATGTTACCCTACAGGAGCCCGAACAGGTTTCCTTGGCTTTAGATTGGACTACTAAGGGCATGGATTTCGCCGATGCCCTCCACCTTGCCGCAGCCCAATCCTCTGAAACATTTGTGACTTTTGATCGACAGCTCGCCTCAGTAGCGAAACTAGTGGGCGCAAGCCCAGTGCGCCTGCTCTAACCCTCGCCCCATCACACACCCGACACATCAATTGTCGATCTGCGACAAAATCCCTCTTGCGCGGCGGCTCGAAAAGGAGTCTATCGGCCTCGGGCCACGCCTCCCCAACGGGGCGCTGCTCATCTGTAAGGATGGGAACTAGAGACAATGAACACGATCGCCAAGCCAGCGATGCGCCCTGCGCGTCCTGAATTTTCTTCCGGCCCATGCGCCAAACGGCCAGGCTGGGCCCTGGACCAGCTCTCGAGCGCCGTGCTCGGCCGGTCCCACCGCTCCAAACTCGGAAAAGGCCGTCTGCAAGACGCCATTGACCGCACCCGCACAGTGCTGGAAGTGCCAGCCGATTATCTGATCGGCATTATGCCCGGCTCCGACACAGGCGCGGTCGAGGCCGCCATGTGGTCCATGCTGGGTGCGCGTCCAGTGCAGATGCTGGCCTTTGAAAGCTTTGGCAAGGACTGGGTCACCGATGTGGTCAAGCAGCTCAAGCTAAAAGACACCGAAATTTTAGAGGCCGATTATGGTCATTTGCCGGACCTGACCAAGGTGCGCGGCGACTGCGATCTGGTCTTTACCTGGAATGGTACCACCTCTGGCGTGCGCGTCGAGAATGCCGACTTCATCGCTGCCAATCGCCAAGGCATCACGATTTGCGACGCAACGTCTGCGGCCTTTGCCCAAGACCTGGACTGGGCCAAGCTCGATGTGGTGACGTTTTCTTGGCAAAAAGTGCTGGGCGGCGAGGGCGCGCACGGGGTCTTGATCCTGTCGCCGCGCGCGGTCGAGCGGCTAGAGGCCTATAGCCCGCCCTGGCCCCTGCCCAAGCTGTTTCGCCTGACCAAGGGCGGCAAGCTGAGCGCCGATATATTTGAGGGGGCGACCATCAATACCCCCTCCATGCTTTGCGTAGAGGACTATCTGGACGCCCTGAAATGGGCGCAAAAGATTGGCGGCCTGACCGAACTTCGCCGCCGCGCCGACACTAATCTTAGCGTTATTGCCGACTGGGTCGAGAAAACGCCCTGGGTCGATTTCCTGCCCGCCCGGCCAGAGACCCGCTCCAATACCTCGGTCTGTCTGAAGGTGGTTGATCCCAAGATCACCGCGCTCGATGCCGCAGCCCAGGCTGATTTTGCCAAAAAGCTGGCCAGCCTCTTGGAAAAAGAGGTTGTCGCCCTGGATATTGGTGCCTATCGCGACGCGCCTCCAGGCCTGCGCATCTGGTGCGGGGCGACGATTGAGGCCTCGGACCTCGATGCCCTGACGCCCTGGCTCGACTGGGCCTATCAGGTCGCCAGCGCCGATCTGGCCTTAGCCTAACCACTATAAACGGCCTGCCGATCCGCCGTGCGATGGCAGGCCGATACCCTCCCCAAGTCTCGTTTACGAAAGAGAGTCCCATGACCCCTCGCGTTCTCATTGCCGACCAATTATCCCCCGCCGCCGTGCAGATTTTTCAATCGCGCGGCGTTCAGGTCGATGTCAAGACCGGCCTGACCAAGGTTGAACTACTTGATATTATTGATCAATATGACGGCCTTGCCGTGCGCTCGGCGACCAAGGCCGATAAGGATGTGATCGCGGCGGCCAAGCGCCTAAAGGTCGTTGGCCGGGCCGGGATTGGGGTCGATAATATCGATATTCCGTCGGCCACCGCCGCTGGCGTCGTGGTCATGAATACCCCATTTGGCAATTCGATCACCACGGCTGAGCATGCCATTGCCATGATGTTTGCACTGGCCCGCCAATTACCTGCCGCCGATCTTTCGACCCAGGCTGGCAAGTGGGAAAAGAACCGGTTCATGGGCATTGAGCTCTATGGCAAGACGCTAGGCCTGATCGGCTGCGGCAATATTGGCGGCATTGTTGCCGACCGCGCCAATGGCCTAAAGATGAAGGTCATTGCCTATGACCCCTTCTTGTCGCCCGAACGCGCCGTTGAGATTGGCGTTGAAAAGGTTGAACTGGACCAGCTTTTGGCACGTGCCGAAGTCATCACCCTGCACACGCCCCTGACCGACAAGACCCGGAATATCTTAAATGCCGAGGCCCTGGCCAAGACCCGCAAGGGCGTCTTCATCATTAATTGCGCTCGCGGCGGCCTGGTCGATGAGACCGCGCTTCGCACTGGGCTCGATAGCGGTCATATTGGCGGCGCGGCCTTTGACGTGTTTGTCGAGGAACCGGCCAAGGCCAATGTGCTGTTTGGCCATCCCAATTTTATTGCCACACCGCATCTGGGCGCCTCAACGCTGGAAGCGCAAGAAAACGTCGCCCTGCAAGTGGCCGAACAAATGGCCGATTATTTGCTGACCGGCGCGGTGTCCAATGCCCTCAACAGCCCCTCGGTCACGGCCGATGAAGCACCCAAGCTTAAGCCCTTTGTCGCCTTAGCTGAAAAACTGGGTGCCTTTGCCGGGCAGATGGTCGATGCGGACCTAAAGACCATCGAGATTGAATTTGTCGGCGAGGTCTCCAAGCTGAATGTCAAACCCATGACCGCCGCTGGCCTAGCCGGAATCTTGCGCCCCATGCTGGCTGAGATCAATATGGTCTCTGCCCCCAGCGTGGCTAAGGAACGCGGCATTACGGTTTCCGAAAGCCGTCAGGAATTATCGCCGGTTTATGACAGCCTGATGCGCATTACCGTCACCTCGGCCTCGGGCGAGCGCGCCTTTGCCGGCACAGTGATCGGCGGCGTGCCGCGCATTGTCGAGGTCAAGGGCATGGAGCTGGATGCGCCCTTTGCGGCGGCCATGCTCTATGTCAATAATCTCGATAAGCCGGGCTTTATCGGGGCCTTGGGCGCGCTATTGGGCGATGCCGGGATCAATATTGCCACCTTTAATCTGGGCCGAACCGCAGCAGGCGGCGATGCCATTGCGCTGGTTGGGGTGGATCAGGCCCCGGCGCCAGCCTTGCTTAGCGCGGTTCAGGCCCTGCCACACGTTAAGGAGGCCCGCGCCCTGGTGTTTTGAGCCAAGTGCCAGATGACAGGGGGGCTGGCTTGATCTAAAACTCGGCCGCATATCCCCTGTCGGCGTTGGATTTGAGCGCTTCATCTAAAGGAATACTGGTTTGGCCAATGTCACCGTGGTCGGCGCCCAATGGGGCGACGAGGGTAAGGGCAAGATTGTCGACTGGTTGTCCAACCGCGCCGATGTGGTGGTGCGTTTCCAAGGCGGGCATAATGCCGGTCACACCCTAGTGGTCGGGGACGTCACCTATAAGCTGTCCTTGCTGCCCTCCGGCGTGGTTCAGGGCAAGCCCTCGGTGATTGGCAATGGGGTCGTGGTCGATCCTTGGGCGTTTTTGGACGAGATTGCGCGGATTGAAGGCCAAGGCGTAAAGATTGGTCCAGAGCTTTTGGCCCTGGCCGATAATGCCGTCTTGATCCTGCCTCTACACCGCGATCTGGATCAAGCGCGTGAAATACAGGCAGGGGCCGCCAAGATTGGCACCACCGGGCGCGGGATTGGCCCGGCCTATGAGGACAAGGTGGGTCGCCGCGCCATTCGGGTTGGTGATCTGGCCGAGCCCGAATCCCTGCCGGCCAAGATCAATCGCCTTTTGGTCCATCACGGCGCCCTGCGCCGCGGCCTAGACCTGCCCGAAGCCGATGCCGAGGCCCTCTTGGCCCAATTGATCGCGGTTGCCCCCAAGATCTTGCCCTTTGCCCAGCCCGCCTGGCGTCTACTCGACAAGGCGGTCAAGGCCGGTAAGCGGGTGCTGTTTGAGGGCGCTCAAGGCGCGCTTTTGGACGTCGATCACGGCACCTATCCTTATGTCACCTCGTCCAATACGGTCGCAGGCCAGGCCTCGGCCGGATCGGGCCTTGGCCCCAAGGCCGCCGGTTTTGTCCTGGGTATCGTCAAGGCCTATACCACAAGGGTGGGCGAAGGCCCGTTTCCGTCCGAACTGTTTGATGAGCACGGCAAGCGTCTGGGCGAGCGGGGCCATGAATTTGGCACGGTCACGGGACGCCCGCGCCGCTGCGGCTGGTTTGATGCGGTGCTGGTGCGCCAGTCGATCGCCATCAATGGCATAGCCGGGATTGCCCTGACCAAGCTGGACGTACTCGACGGGTTTGAAACCCTGAAGGTTTGCGTCGGCTATCAAATCGGCGATCAGGTCTATGACTATCTGCCCGCCAGCATGAAGGCTCAGGCCGCCGCCCAGCCGATCTATGAGACGCTAGAAGGCTGGAGCGACAGCACGCGCGGCGCACGCTCCTGGAAGGACCTGCCCGCCAATGCAGTTAAATATGTCCGCCGCATTGAAGAACTGATCGAGGCCCCTGTCGCGCTTTTATCGACCAGCCCCGAGCGCGAAGACACGATCCTGATGCGCGACCCGTTTCAGGGCTAGATTCCATCCCCATTCGGTGATGGTGAGTGCCGACCTCTCCCCCTTCGGTCTTCCCCGCGAAGGCGGGGGAAGGTAAAGGCTAGTCCTGCCTAGTTCAGCATCAGGTTCTGGTCGTGGGCGGCGGCCTTCATGGATTTTTGTAGCTTTTCAAACGCCCGCACCTCGATCTGGCGCACGCGCTCACGGCTGACGCCATAATGGCTGGCGAGATCTTCCAAAGTGGTTGGCTCATCCTTTAGCCGCCGCTCGGTCAAGATGTGACGTTCGCGGTCATTCAGCTCGGTCATGGCCGATTGCAACAGGGTCATGCGAATGCCGTGCTCTTCGCTATCGGCCAGTTGGGTTTCTTGGCTAACCGCATTGTCATCGGCCAACCAGTCTTGCCATTCACCCTCGCCATCGACGCGCAAGGGGGCATTGAGCGAGGCATCGGGCCCGGACAAACGCCGGTTCATGGAAATGACTTCTTCGTTCAGCACGCCGAGCTGGGTCGCAATATGGCTGACCTGTTCGGGCCGCATATCGCCCTCTTCAAAGGCACTGATCTCGGACTTGGCCTTGCGCAGATTGAAGAACAGCTTTTTTTGCGCCGCCGTCGTGCCCATCTTGACCAGGGACCAGGAGCGCAGAATGTATTCCTGGATCGAGGCGCGAATCCACCACATGGCATAGGTCGCTAGGCGAAAGCCCCGATCGGGCTCAAACTTCTTGACCGCCTGCATTAGGCCAACATTGCCCTCGGAAATCACCTCGCCGATCGGCAGGCCATAGCCGCGATAGCCCATGGCAATCTTGGCCACGAGGCGCAGGTGGGACGTCACCAGCCGGTGGGCGGCATTGGGGTCCTCATGCTCGCGCCAACGCTTGGCCAGCATGAATTCCTCATCGCGGGCCAGCATGGGAAATTTGCGAATCTCGGTCAGATAGCGCGACAGGCCGCCATCGGGCGACATGACCGAAAGTGATTGCGCGGCTGATGCCATGACCTATTTCCCCTGCGTGTTCGTAACCCTGCGTCCCCGACGCACCGATCCGCCCTCCCATCCTAGATAGGAAGACTGTATGGCGGGTTTAAGACCTAAACCACAGATATTTAGCCGCCTTGGCGCAGCAGGGCCATGAGATTTGTCATATCGGCGGGGGGCTGGGTCTCAAATCTGAGCTTTTCACCGGTGATCGGATGCACAAAACCGAGCACAGACGCGTGCAGGGCCTGGCGCGCGAGGCCTGCTAATGCCACCGCCTCGCGCACGGCTTGGCTTGGCGGACCACCGCCATAAACCGGGTCAGCCAAGCAAGGCGTGCCCTTATGGGCCATATGCACCCGGATTTGATGGGTACGGCCGGTTTCCAAACGACACGATATTCGCGCGGCGTGGGGTTTGGCCGCCGGACCAAAGGTCTCATCAACCTGATAGCGGGTTATGGCCTCGCGCCCGCCCGCCTTGAGCACGGCCATTTTTTTGCGGTCGGTGGGCGAGCGGCCAATCTGGGTACAGATCAGACCGCCCCGCGGCTCTGGCACGCCCCGCACCAGGGCCGTATAGACCCGGTCCAGATCATGCGCTGCAAACAGGGCCGAGAGGCCTGCATGGGCCGCATCAGACTTGGCCGCAACCATGACGCCGGATGTGTCCTTATCCAGCCGGTGAACAATCCCCGGCCTTGCCACCCCGCCAATGCCAGACAGGCTGTCGGCGCAATGAAACAAAAGCGCATTGACCAGTGTGCCGTTTGGCGTGCCCGGCGCCGGATGCGCGGCCATGCCCGCCGCCTTATCGATCACAATCAGATGGGCGTCTTCAAATAGCACGGTCAGGGGCAGGTTCTCTGGCGCAGGCAGGGCCGCAATCGGCGCGGGCATGACCAGCACATAGGTCCCGGCCTTGGCCTTGGCCGAGACATCAGTGACGGTCTTGCCGTCAAAAACCAGGGCCCCTTGCGCCATCAGGGCCTGAATTCGCGCCCGAGAAACGTCAGGCACATGCGCCGCCAGCACCCGGTCCAGCCGATCCCCGGCGGCGTCTGGCGCGATTACGATTTCGCGCGCGGGCTCAGGATTGAGGTCCGACAAGACCTCTTCGAACAGATCATCATCGGGCGGCGAGATTGGGGACACGAAATTCCAAGGGGTTGGCAGGCTGCAGCGATAAGCTAACGTCACAATCAAGGCCTAAACTCAAGACGCATCGCCTAATCAGGGAAAACCAAAATGCAGATCAATCGTCGTAAAGCCTTAGCGCTTGTGGGTTTAGGCGTCGCTGGGCCAGCCATGGCATCGGCTCCAGGCCACCTAACCATCGCCTTTGCCCATGGTGTGGCCAGTGGAGATCCCTTGAGTGATCGGGTGGTGATCTGGAGCCGGGTCTCGGGCGCAGGGTCCGCCACCTTGCCGGTGCAGTGGCAGGTGGCCGAAGAGGCTGGCTTTAAACGGTTGGTCGCCAAGGGTCAGACCTCAGCCGATCCGGCCCGCGATCATACGGTCAAGATCGATGTAAGCGGACTTAAGCCGGGCCATGCCTATTATTACCGCTTTATCTGCCAGGGCGTGACCTCACCGGTCGGACAGACCAGGACCCTGCCCGTCGGTTCGGTTAAGGATGTGGTGATGGCTGTGGCCAGCTGCTCGCTCTATCCGGCCGGTTTCTTCAATGCCTATGCGGCGATTGCGCGGCTAGAGCGGGTCGATGTTGTCCTGCATCTGGGCGACTATATTTATGAATATGGCTCGGGGCCGACAGACTATGGCATGAATATTGGCGCCAAGATTGGCCGACTGCCCAAGCCGGATCATGAGATTATCAGCCTAGACGATTACCGGGTCCGGCACGCGGAATACAAGACCGATGCCGATCTGCAGGCCGCCCATGCGCGAGCGCCCTGGATCGTGGTCTGGGACGATCACGAGACCGCCAATGACAGCTGGCTCGGCGGCGCTGAAAACAATCAGCCCGCAACCGAGGGCACCTGGGCGACCCGTAAGGCCGCCGCCCTAAAGGCCTATTTCGAATGGATGCCGATCCGGGAGCCGGAAAAGGGCCACAATAGCGAGGCGATTAATCGCAGTTTTGCGTTTGGTGATGTCGCCAGCCTGATCATGACCGAGACCCGCCTGAGCGCGCGCGACAAGCAATTGACCTTTGACCGCGATCTGATGGTGGCCGGTCTCGATGGCAAGCCCGTGCCCGATCTTGCCGCCTTCAAGGCCAAGCGCGAAGACCCGGCCCGCCAACTCATGGGCCCGGCGCAGGAAGCCTGGCTTGGCCGCGAGCTGGCGCAATCGATCAAGGCTGGCCAGACCTGGCAGGTGCTGGGCAATCAGGTGGTGATGGCCAAGGTCAAGGGACCGGACCTGAAGACTGTGATGGGCCCGGATGCCTGGGCCGCCGCCCTGGCACAGCTTGCTCCGTCTTATCAGGCACGCATGACCAAGATGGGCGAGCTCTATAGTCTGGACATCCCCTATAATCTCGATAGTTGGGATGGTTATCCGGCGGCGCGTGAGCGGGTCTATGACGCGTTTAAGGCCGCCAAGGCCCATCCCATTGTCCTGTCTGGCGATAGCCATGCCTTTTGGGTCAATGAGCTTTATGACCAGTCCGGCAAGGTCCGGGTCGCGGCCGAATTTGGCACAACCGGTATTACGAGCCCAGGCTATGGCGACCTGCTCAAGGGCCTGCCGATCGACCAGGCCTATGAGGAGCGCAACCTTGAGGTATTGTTTACTGACCAGGCGGCCAAGGGCTTTGTGCTCTTAACCCTGACCCGGCAAGAGGCGCGGGCCGATCTGATCGCGGTCAGTACCGTGGTTAGCCAAACCTTTGACATCAAGACGCTCAAGAGCTGGACCGTGCGTCCGGCCGAGGGCGGCGGCGT
>CANGEH010000064.1 GCA_947452665.1 Caulobacteraceae bacterium | reverse complement strand
GCTCGCGCCAGCCATGCCGACCTTGCCGAGGATGGAGGACAGATTGATGATCGAGCCGCCGCCGCCCTCGGCCATGATGGGGGCAACCGCGCGCATGCCTAAAAACGTGCCGTCCAGATTGACCGACATGACCTGACGCCAGGTGGCAAGGCTTGCCTCTAGGAAGGGCTCGCTGCCGCTAATGCCAGCACTATTGACCAGGACATCAATCTTGCCAAACCGGTCCATGGCAGCATTGGCCACCTCGGTCCAGCGCGCCTCGTCGGTGACGTCCTGGGTCAGGAATAGGGCTTGGTGGCCTTGGGCGGTGAGGGTCTGGGCAAGGTCGCTCCCAGCATCGCTTGCCATGTCCGTCAGCACCAGATGCGCGCCTTCGGCTGCAAGCCGCCTTGCGCTTTCTGCGCCAAGCCCAGAGGCCGCGCCCGTTATCAAGATCACCTTGCCCGCAACGCGTCCCGCCATCGTATTTGTCCTTAGGTGCCTAGCCTTGTTGGCCTGTTCTTGATCCTAGCTTGGCAGGATTGCGGGCGCTGGCAAGGTGGGATGGGTCTTGAAAGCGGTGCAAATTTCCGGTAAATTTCCGGAAATAGTAATTTGAGGCTTGTCATGGTCGCCGCCCATCAAACCCCGCTTGGCCAGTTCCGGGCCCGGCAAAAGCGCCAAGGCCTGATGCGGCTTGAGGTTCAGGTGCGCAAGGACGATGCCGCCCTGGTGCGCAATATTGCCAAGGCCTTGAGCGATCCCGAGCGGGAAGAGGCGGTACGCAACCTGTTGAGCGCCCGCTTTGGCGCGCCTGGCTCGGTTGGGCTCAAGGCCTTGCTGGCGGCCGCGCCTCTCGATGGGATTGATCTGGAGCGGCCCACCGATCCTGGCCGCGCCATTGACCTATGAGCTTCTTGATCGACACCAGTATCATCTCAGAAGTCCGCAAGGGACCAAGATGTGATCCGGCGGTGGCCCAATGGTTTGACGGCCTTGCCGAGGATGACCTTTATCTCAGCGCCCTGGTCCTGGGCGAAATTCGCAAAGGCATTGAACAGGTCCGGCCCAAAGCGCCTGATCGCGCCGAAGGGCTTGAGGCCTGGCTAATGGCCCTGACCGCCGGGTTTTCCAGCCGCATCCTGCCCGTTGACCGTGCGGTTGCAGAGGCCTGGGGCCGGATGAGCGCGGTGCGGACCGTGCCGGTGATTGACGGCCTAATGGCCGCCACGGCCCTGGTGCATGACATGACCCTGGTCACGCGTAACGAAGCCGATGTTGCTGGCCTTGGCGCTAAGGTTTTGAGCCCCTTTACCGCACCAATACCCCGCCCTTGATCACATGGGCGACGTGTTCGAGCACGGTAATGTCTTTGAGCGGATCGCCCTGAACCGCAATCAGGTCGCCATAATGGCCGGGGGATAGGCTGCCGACCTCGCCAGAGCGGCGCATCAGTTCGGCGGCGACGGTGGTGGCTGACTGGATGGCCTGCATGGGCGTCATGCCATACCGGACCATATAGGCAAATTGCTTGGCATTATCGCCGTGTGGATAGACCCCGGCATCGGTGCCATACGCTATTTTGACCCCGGCCTTGACCGCCTTGCTAAAGCCGACGCGTTGCAGGTCGGTGGTGTCGCGGTTCTTGCGCAAGATCTCTTCGGGCCAGTGGTCTCGGGCACCGATCTCATTGATATAGTCGCCATTATAGACGTCCATGACCAGAAACGCGCCCTTGGCCTTGGCCAGGGCAATGCCCTCATCATCGATCAGGGAGGCATGTTCGATCGAGCGGACCCCGGCGCGCAGGGCAATCTTGATCCCCTCGGCCCCATGGGCATGGGCGGTGGCATAGCTATTATTGCGCGCCGCCTCTTGCACGGCGGCGCGCACCTCGTCCTCGGTCAGTTCTGGTGCGCCGGGCTCGGTCCCAGCGGCCAAGACCGCGCCGGTAGCGATCAGCTTGATAAAGTCCGCGCCATGCTGGAACAGATAGCGGGCCTTGACGGTCATTTCGGCGGGCGAGGTGACGACCCCAACGCGCATATCGGCGGGCACAGTGACATCGGCGGCCAGGCCCGTCACCTCACCGCCGCCGCCGGGCACGGTCAGATAGGCCCCGGCCACCAGCATGCGCGGACCCGGCACCCAGCCTGCATTAATCGCATCGCGCAGGGCGACATCGCCAAAGGCGCGAAAGGTTCCGACATCGCGCACACTGGTAAAGCCCGCCTCCAGGGTCTGTTTAGCGTGATGCGCGCCGAGCAGGGCAATCTCAGCGGCGGAATGCAGCAAGGGCTCGGCGACATTGCTCGACTGCTCGGTATCGACCAGATGCGTGTGCATATCGATCAGGCCAGGCAGGACCGTATAGGCCGACCAGTCGGTAAAATTCGAACCTGCGGGCGGCGGTGCATAGGCCGTTATGGCGACGACCCGTCCATCGCTGATCTGGATCAGTCGATCCTTCTGGACCTGGCCGTAATCTGTATCGATTAAGCGGCCAGCCCGAACATAGCGGGTTTCGGCGGTGGCGGGCAGGGCAATCCCTATACTGACTGCCAAGACAAGAGAGGCGAGGCGCACGGTCATAGACAATCCTTTGATGGGCAAGCGCATGGCTATTGGCTAGGGCCACTCGACTATAGCCTCACCCTAACAAATACCATTCACGCTTTCACCGTCTTTGTCTTCGAGCCTCAAGCCTTGAAACCCAATTTGTCGCTCAGAATTGCCAAAGGGTCTTGGCCACGAAAAAGCCACAAATTGACAAAAATTAATTATCGATTTTTTATGTCAATTGAGCTCCAAAACCTAAAAAACAAGGGCTCTTTCTCAAACGGGAGTACGGAAATGCTTAAAGGTTTGGTTAGATTTGCACTTTTAGCAGTCGGTTTGCTAGCGCTGCCTAGCGAATCGTTTGCCTCGACCGCCATGTTGAAGGCCGACGACTATGTTGGCATTTCATTTTGGCTGATCTCAATGGCGCTGGTCGCCTCAACGGCCTTCTTCTTCCTTGAAACCCAGCGCGTTGCTGGAAAGTGGAAGACCTCTCTAACCGTGTCGGGTCTGGTGACCCTGGTTGCGGCCGTGCACTATTTCTATATGCGCGAAGTATGGGTCGAGACCGGCTCTACCCCAACCGTCTATCGTTATATTGACTGGTTGATCACAGTGCCATTGCTGATGGTTGAGTTCTATCTCATCCTGTCGGCCATTACCAAGGTCCCCGGCGGCGTGTTCTGGCGCCTGATGCTGGGTACGCTGGTCATGCTGGTTGGCGGCTATCTGGGCGAAGCCGGTTATATCGCCGTTATGCCCGCCTTCATCGTTGGCATGATCGGCTGGGCCTATATCCTGTACGAAGTGTTCTTGGGTCAGGCTGGGAAGATCAACGCTTCCGAGGCACCCGCATCGGTACAGTCGGCCTTCAAGCTGATGCGTCTGATCGTGACCATCGGCTGGGCGGTTTATCCGATCGGCTATTTCTTCGGCTATCTCACCGGACAGGATCCAGCCTCCAGCGCCAATTCCTTGAACGTGATTTATAACTTCGCCGACGTCCTGAACAAGATCGCCTTTGGCGTGATCATCTGGACCGCGGCGGTTGCCGAGTCCGAAAAATAAATTTTTGAAGTTAAAACTGAAGCGCCTGGCCCAAGCGGGCCAGGCGCTTTTTTTATGGGTGCAGCAAAAGCGCGATCTGAATCAGGGATGCGGCAAGCGCCAGCAACAGCCCAACCCAGACCCTAGGGCCGACCAAGGTCATGATGATCGGCCGCGTTGGGAAGGAAAAGGTCTCGGCCGTGCCGAGGATCTTAAAGGCATGGATATCACCAAAGCGCGGATCCGTGGCCAGGATCATCAGGTCGCGGCGGCTGCGATAGCGCATATAGCCCATGATGGACCAGCCGGGGTCTGGCTCGACCCGCCAAGCATCGACATAACCGCCAATCTTACGCGCCGCTATGGCCGGATGGCCGCCGCGCAGAAACAGGCGCTTCATAAACGCACTGGTATAGACATTGAGCAAGTCTCGGCCGGGGACGGATTCGCCTGAAACCGGATGGGTCACCATGCCGGGTTCAATCTTGACCAGATTGACCATGAAAAATTCGCGGCCGTCATCTTCCTCGAGAAATTTGCGGATGATTGATGGGTCATTATGGCCAGCGGACTTGCCCTCAGCGGACTTGGCCATAAAGGCGTCAATCTCGGCGGCCTTGAGCGGTCCGCGCCAATTATTGTACCAGAGCCGAAACAGGACATAGACGGTCAGGGCAACGGCCCAGACATGGGAATTGAGCATGATCTGATCTCCTCATATTTTAGCATAATGTGTGCCAATATTGAGGAACGTGCAAGTCCGACAGGTCTAAGCGGCCCGCCTTAGAAAGATTTCGGCAATCTCCTTCCCGCGGGTTTCTTGTAAAAAATGCCCCGCGCCGGGCAGGATATCGAAGCTGGCTTGAGGATAGTGGCTGGCCCAGGCGCGGCCCCAGTCTTCGGTAAAGACGTCATCGGCCCCGCCCCAGATGAAATGGATCGGCCCGGTCCAGTCCTTTAGGGCCGCGAAATCCTTCGCCTGGCCTTCGGCATTGCCGCCCATGGGATTGTCAAACGGCAGGCTTAAGGGAAACCGGCGAGGTCCGGCATGGCCCAGATAACCAAGGCCCGCAAACGGAGCGTCATAGCCGCGACGGACCGCCTCATGCTCCGGCGCCAAGACCGGCGGGGCATGGCCCTGAACCATGGCATAGAGGGCGCGGGCGGGCATATGGCCGCTGGAAATCATCATGAACCAGCCAAGGCTGATACGGTCTGGCACATTGGCCCCAAACAGGCCGTCGGGGTGCCACTGGGCGTTCCACTGACGCAAGGCCGGGCTATAGGCATAAGCCTCATGGTGCAGCCAGGTATTCATGATCACCAGACGGGAAAACCGCTCGGGCGCCCGCGCGACCTGGGCTAGGCTGATTGGCCCGCCCCAGTCTTGGCAAAACAAGGTTATGCCGCTTAAGTCCAGCGTCTCGATCAAAAGCTTGTGGGCGGCGATATGCCGGACGATCGAATACCAGTCATCGTCCGTGACCTTATCGGACCGGCCAAAGCCAATATGGTCAGCGGCAATGCAGCGATAGCCTGCCGCGACCAAGCCCGCGATAATTTTGCGGTTCAAAAAGCTCCAGGTTGGCATGCCGTGCATAAGCAGGGCTACTGGGCCGTCGCGTGGGCCCGTATCGATATAGTGCAGGCGCAGGCCTTCAAAGCTCAGATAATGGGGCGCAAAATCATAATCGGGCAGGTCGGTAAAATGCTCATCAGGTGTGCGGATAAAGGGCACGCCTTGGGCCGTGGTCATGATCTTGGGCACGAAATAAAAGCCTTGTTGAGGTCATTGCGACAGCGGCAATGACCTCAACAGATCCCCTAAACCGCCTCGTCGTCAAATGCGAAATGCGACGGCTCGAAATGGGTGGTCATTCTCCAATAATCAACCAGACGATAGGGCAGGACGGCAAACACGCGGCCATGTTGATTGCGATACCAGTTATTGGCCCCCTTATGTGACCAGACCATGCCGGTATGCAGGTCATCGACCTCTTGCACATTGGCCTTGTGGGCCTCGGGCCTGACGCTGATCGCCTTATGGTGGCCCTCAATCAGCTCGCGCAGGGCATTCATGATCAGCTGCATCTGGCATTCAGCGATGAATATGGCATTACCGCCATGGGCTAGGGCCGTATTGGGGCCCAAGAGGATGAAGAAGTTGGGAAAGCCGGGGACCATTGTGCCTTGATAGGCCTGGGCATCATCGGGTCCCCAGACCTGATGCAGGTCGAGGCCGCCAGCGCCGCGGATTTCCATGGGGGCGAGCATATGGCTGGCTTGGAAGCCGGTGGCACAAATAATGGCATCGGCCGGCCGGATCGTGCCGTCGGCCGCTTCAATCCCCTCTGGAACAATCCGCGCAATCTTGTCAGTGACCAGCTCGACATTGGGCCGCTTGAGCATTTTGAACCAGTGGTTATCGATCAGTATGCGTTTGGCATAGGGTGGATAGTCCGGCAAAACCTTGGCCAGCAGGGCTGAATCCTCGCCCAGTTCGCGGCGCATATGGCGTTCCATAAACACCCGGTGCTGGTCATTGGCCTTATTGATCGACTGGCCTGGCTTGTCCCATAGAGGGTCAATCTTCAGCGCCGCATGCAGGCCATCGGCAAAAGCCCAAAACAGCTGGAACCGGTACCAGCGCGCATAATAGGGCACATGCGCCAGCACCCATTTGACCCCGTCCTCGACCACGCCAAAATAGTTGGGATTGGGCACGACCCAGTGCGGGCTGCGCTGATAAATGGTCAGGCTCTCAACATCCGGGGCAATAGTCGGTGCGACCTGGTGGCCAGAGGCGCCGGTGCCGATCTGGGCAATATGCTTGCCGCGCCAGTCAAAGCTTTCGTCCCATTTGCCGGTGTGCAGTACGGGCCCCTTAAAGGTTTCAATCCCGGGAATGTCTGGCAATTTGGGCCGGTTTAACAGGCCGACCGCCGAGATCACCGCATTGGCGCTAAGGGTTTCTAGCGTCCCGTCGGCCTTGCGCAGGGTGACGGACCAAAGCGCGGCCACATCGTCATAAATGGCCGAGACCACCTCGGTCTCGAAGCGGGTTTTTTCGCGCAGGGCATGGTGGTTGGCCACATTCTCGAAATAGTCCCAAAGCTCTTGGCGTTTGGAGAAATAATTGTCCCAATTATGGTTCGGCTCAAACGCATAGGAATAAAAATGGTTGGGTGTATCCACACCGCAGCCGGGATAGGCGTTTTCAAACCAGGTGCCGCCGACGGTTGGGTTTTTCTCAATGATCTGAAAGGCGATACCGGCTTCTTGCAACTGGATCGCGGCCAATAGGCCCGACATGCCAGCACCGATAATCACGACGGAGAAGCCGTCCAGTTCGGCCTTGGACGGCTTGTTGCGCCAGGCAATGCCTTGGGCCTTGTCGGTCTGGGGGGTTAGGTCAGCGCGCATCATGGCGACATAGTCGTCACTGACCACCTCGCCCGCCGCTGTGCTCATCATATTGGTCAAGAGCGCGCCGCCGGGAATGGCGGGCACAGGCCTGCCCGACTGGGCGAAATCTATCAGGACATCAAATAGGGCCGTGCGGATCTGGTCGCGCAGGGGCTCTGGCATGGTCTCGTGATAATTCATCGGGCCGCGAATATGCGGCTTGGCCAGGTCCAGCCAATGGGTATCGCCCGTCAACTGCACCAGAACCAGCATCAGGGTTGCGGCATCGGCGCTCTTGAGCGCCTGGCATAATCGATCGGGGTCCTTGGCGAGGCTAGCGGGAATTTGGTCCGTCATGGTCATCACTCTATATCACTAAAGCCCGAAACAAGGTCGCCCGGCCCCACCTTGAACTGGCCATAACTCAATACTCAAAAAATCTACTGATGAGTAGTCAAAAAATTGACGGGAAGGGCCAAGGGGCTGCGGCATCTTTGTCGCAGTGACCTCAAATTGTGGTCGTAAACGCCCCCTGCAGATCGTGCTTGACCGGTAAGGTCAATTGGCTCTTGCATCCTACTTCAAACTCGTTCTAGCTACGCACAAGTAGAATAATAACACATTGGGAATAGGGGAAACAAAATGACCAATCCTATGATTCAGTCGCGTATGCGCCATTCGGCCTTGCGGGCCTCGGTCGGCGTCGCCGCGCTTATGCTGGCGGCTGCACCGGCTTTTGCCTTTGCGGCTGAGGCGGCCAAGGCTGATGAGCCGAGCGAAGTTATCATCACCGCAACGCGCCGCAGTGAAAACCTGTCCAAGGTCGCCGCCTCGGTCACGGCCATTGGCGCGGCCCAACTTGGCGCAGGCGGGATCAAGGATATTGGTTCCTTGGCGAATGCCGTTCCAAACCTGTCAGTCGGTGATCAGTTCGGCGTCAACCGCACCTTTATTCGCGGCATCGGCATGACCAGCATCGATCTGGGCGCTGATGGCGCCGTGGCCTTCTTGCAAGACGGCGCGATCCTAGCGCGTCCAGCCGCGCAATTGGCTGGCTTTTATGACGTCGAGCGGGTCGAGGTTCTGCGTGGGCCACAAGGCACGCTCTATGGACGCGGTGCGACGGCGGGTGCGATCAATCTGATCACCAAGCGTCCCACTGAAGACCTGCAAGGCTATGCTAGGCTGACGGTCGGCAATTATAATTCCCGCGTTGTCGAAGCGGCCATTAGTGGCCCAATCATTGCCGACAAGTTGTCCTTCCGCGTGGCGGGCAAGCATGACAAGCATGACGGCTATGGCAAAAACCTGTTCACCGGCAATCCGGTCGATGACCGTGATGCCTATGCCATCCGCGGCTCGCTGCTCTATACCGCGTCGGACAAGCTGAACGTGCTGATTTCAGCCGAAAGCTTCCGTGAAAACGACAATAACTACGCCTTCCACTATTTTGGCCCAACGGTTAAACCGGAAAACTTCCTCGGCGCCATAATCGGCGGCAATTCGATCTTTACCTATCAGGATGGCAAGCCAAACCTGCGCAATACCTATTCGGACCAGGACGCGATCAATCGTCGTCACGGCACCAGCGGTACCGCAACCGTCACCTGGACGCCAGGCGCATGGGATGTGAAATCCATCACCTCCTATCACCGCTTTGTGCGCTTTAACCGCGATGATCTGGACGCCTCCAATGTCTGGATGTTCGGCCAGAACAATTATGACGAGCGCAGCAATACGTTCAGCCAAGAATTTGTCGGCAATTATACGATCGACAAGACCGAGGTCATGGTCGGCGCGATGTATTTCAACGAGCACCAGTTCGGCAGCGTCAAGGTACCTCTGATCAATGCGGCGTTGTTGTTCTCCTTGCCTGCCGCGACCTTTAATAACTTCAACTATCTGCAAATCGGCACGGTCGATACCAATGCGTATGGCGCATTTGCACAGGTCAAATATGCCATTAATGACAAGCTGAAACTGACCCTTGGTGGCCGTTACAGCTATGAGCAGCGCAAGGGCAAGGGTTCGTTCCAGTTCCTGAGCTATGTGCCAACCGACAAGTCGCAAGGCTGGGGCGCGTTTACGCCCACCATCGGTCTGAACTATCAGGCCAATGACGACACCCTGGTCTATGCCTCGATTACCCGCGGCTTTAAGTCGGGCGTGATCAATGTGGGTTCGCAAAACCCCGTGATCGATCCTGAATATGCCTGGGGTTATGAGACCGGCATCAAGACCTATGCGCTTGACCGCAAGGTCTCGGCCAATGCCTCGCTGTTCTATATCGATTATACCAATCTTCAGGTTGGCTTTGTCGGTGCCGACAGTGTTGTGACCACGGTCAATGCGGCCGCGGCCCGCAATTATGGCGC
>CANGEH010000063.1 GCA_947452665.1 Caulobacteraceae bacterium | reverse complement strand
ATCACCTCCTATCACCGCTTTGTGCGCTTTAACCGCGATGATCTGGACGCCTCCAATGTCTGGATGTTCGGCCAGAACAATTATGACGAGCGCAGCAATACCTTCAGCCAAGAATTTGTCGGCAATTATACGATCGACAAGACCGAGGTCATGGTTGGCGCCATGTATTTCAACGAGCACCAGTTCGGCAGCGTCAAGGTACCTCTGATCAATGCGGCGCTGTTGTTCTCCTTGCCTGCCGCGACCTTTAATGACTTCAACTATCTGCAAATCGGCACGGTCGATACCAATGCGTATGGCGCCTTTGCACAGGTCAAATATGCCATTAATGACAAGCTGAAACTGACCCTTGGTGGCCGTTACAGCTATGAGCAGCGCAAGGGCAAGGGCTCGTTCCAGTTCCTGAGCTATGTGCCAACCGACAAGTCGCAAGGCTGGGGCGCGTTTACGCCAACCATTGGCCTGAACTATCAGGCCAATGACGACACCTTGATCTATGCCTCGATCACCCGCGGCTTTAAGTCAGGCGTGATCAATGTGGGTTCGCAAAATCCTGTTATCGATCCTGAATATGCCTGGGGTTATGAGACCGGTATTAAGACCTATGCGCTTGACCGCAAGGTCTCGGCCAATGCCTCGCTGTTCTATATTGACTATACCAATCTTCAGGTTGGCTTTGTCGGTGCCGACAGTGTTGTGACCACGGTCAATGCGGCCGCGGCCCGCAATTATGGCGCTGAAATCGAGCTACGCGCCCGTCCGATCACGGGCCTAGAAGTAGAACTGTTCGCCACCTATCTGAACGCCCGCTATCGTCAGTTCACCAGCGGTGACTATCGTCAGAACTTCAACCCGGTCGATCTGAAGGGCAACCATCTGTCTAATGCCCCCAACTATACGGTGCGTCTGGCCGCCAGCTATGACATGCCGGTCGGCGAGATTGGCAGCCTGAACCTGCACGGCGATATCAATTGGCAAGACCGGGTCTATTTCACCGAGTTCAATAATGCCGATGCGACCCAGGGCGGCTATTCCATGGTCAATGCCGGTGCGCGGTTTACCGATGCCACCAAGCGTTGGAGCGTGGATGTCTGGGGTCGTAACCTGACCGACAAGTTCGTCATCTCGAACAATATCATCACCGCGCCCCTGTTCAGCAGCGTGCGGGTTGGCTCCATGGCCCCGCCAAAGACCTATGGCGTGACCGTGGGCTATCAGTTCTAAGCCACACCTAGTCTAGTCTATCGATCAAGCCATCCGGGGCGGTGAAAACCTCCCGGGTGGCTTTTTTGATGCCCGAACGCCCTTTCGAACGACCAATATTTTTATTGATTTCAACGCCCTAAAACATTTTTCAGGCAACTTATCCGCCCACCCCGATCTAGCGCCTAATCTTAGCCCATGACGAAAACAAGACGGGACGGGGCGGGTGGCAATAGCAAGCGATTGCACAGGATGTTGACCGCCCAGATTGCGGCGGTTGAGGCCCTAGAGCCTGGCGTCGATCATGTCACCGCCGAGCGGGCGGCCAAGATGATCGCGGCCCTGGCCAAGACCGCCGAGACCCTCACCGAGCTTCGGCTTCAGGAGGATAAGGTGAAGAGCGAAGATGATCCAAACGGACTGCCCGGCGACCTCATCACCCTTGAACGGCTGCGCGCCGATCTGGAGCGCCGATTGGCTCGCCTCGCAGCCAGCCTTGAGCAGAAGACAGATACTGAGCCAGCTGAGCCTGGCCGATCTGCGCCTGATTGACCGCCACTGGGAATTTTGGGCCAGGCCGGAACAATTGGCCCCCGATGGGCCCTGGAAGACCTGGCTGTTTTTGGGTGGGCGCGGCGCGGGCAAGACCCGGGCGGGCGCGGAATGGTTGGCCAAGGCGGCGCTCAAGACCGAGCGCCTAGCCCTGGTCGGCCCCACCCTACACGATGTTCGAGAGGTCATGATTGATGGACTGTCTGGACTTTGCACCTGCGCCTGGCTTGGCGGCGCGCCCCGGTTTGAAAGCTCTCGGCGACGGCTTTTGTTCGCCAATGGCGCAGTGGCTAATGCTTTTTCAGCCGAGGATCCGGAAAGCCTGCGCGGACCCCAGTTCGGGGCGGCCTGGGCCGATGAGTTTTGCGCCTGGACCTATGCCGAGGAGACCCTGGCCATGTTGAGAATGGGCCTGCGCCTTGGCGATGATCCAAGACTGGTCATGACCACGACGCCCAAGCCGACCGTCGCCCTGCGCCGCCTGATGGCCGAGGCGGGGGTGGTGGTGACACGCGCCGGAACCTTGGCCAACCGGGCCAATCTGGCACCAGGCTTTATTGGCGGTCTGCAGGCCATCTATGGCGGCACGCGGCTGGCGGCACAGGAACTGGACGGCCAGGTGGTTGAGGCCCTCGAAGGTGCGCTCTGGCGCTCCGAAGACCTGGCCCGCGCCCGTGGTCCAAGGCCAGACGCGCTGGATCAGGTGGTGGTGGCGGT
Source organism: Caulobacteraceae bacterium (assembly GCA_947452665.1). GTDB lineage: Bacteria > Pseudomonadota > Alphaproteobacteria > Caulobacterales > Caulobacteraceae > CAISGS01. The sequence goes on along the minus strand of CANGEH010000063.1, from coordinate 6,947 downwards.
TGATCCGCCCGCCAGCGCCACGGGCGATGCCTGCGGTCTGGTGGTGGCCGGAAGGCTGGAGGATCGCGGCTATGTGCTGGCGGATCTGACCTTGAGCGGGGCCTCGCCCCTGGGTTGGGCTGGGCGCGCGGCCCAGGCGGCTCGGGATTTTGGCGCGGCCTATCTGGTGGCCGAGGCTAATCAGGGCGGCGATATGGTGCGCACGGTCCTGGCCATGGCCGGATGCGATGTGCCGGTAAGGCTAGTCCATGCCAGGCTCGGTAAGCGCGCGCGGGCCGAGCCGGTGGCGGCCCTTTACGAACAGGGGCGCGTCACCCATTGCGGCGCTTTCCCGGCGCTGGAAGAGGAATTGCTAGCCCTTGGCACAGAGGGTCTGGACCACAGCCCCGACCGGGCCGATGCCCTGGTCTGGGCCTTGAGCGAGCTTTTATTGAACCGGCGCGGCGGCGCGCCTCGGCTGTCTGTGCTCTAGGCGCGGCCAGCTCACAAAGGATAAGATAATGGGACTTTTTTCACGCGCCCCTGGGCGTGGCCGACCCCTTGCGCCTGAAATCAAGGACAGCCGCGCCCAGCGCCTGATCGCCTTGACCACGGCGGGTCGGCCGCAATGGACGCCGCGCAATTTCGAGGCCCTGGCCCGCGAAGGCTTTGCGCGCAATCCGGTTGCCTATCGCTGCGTGCGGATGATTGCCGAGGCCGCTGCCTCCGTGCCGCTGGTGGTGTTCGACCAGGGCCGCCGCAGCGCGGGCCACCCCCTGCAGCTGCTCTTGGAGCACCCCAATCCCGAACAGGGCCGGGCCGATTTGATGGAGGCGTTTTTCGGCGGCCTGCAAACGGCGGGCAATGCCTATCTGGAAGCGGCCGAGGATGAGGCCGGATCGCCGGTTGAACTCTACAGCCTGCGTCCCGATCGGATGAAGGTGGTGCCCGGCGCGCGCGGTTGGCCCCAGGCCTATGCCTATATGGTCGGGGCGCAAACCGTGCAGCTGGTGCGGGGCGCCGATGGCTGGATGCCGGTCCTGCATCTTAAGCTCTATCACCCCGCCGATGACCATTATGGTTTTTCGCCGCTTGAGGCAGCAGCCTTTGCCGTTGATGTGCACAATGCCTCGGGGGCCTGGAACAAGGCCTTGCTGGACAATGCTGCGCGCCCGTCAGGGGCCTTGGTCTATGGCGGCGGCGAGACGTCGGAGCGCCTGTCCGAGGAACAGTTCGAACGATTAAAGGCCGAACTGACCGAGGCCCATACCGGGGCCATGTCGGCGGGCAGGCCGCTTTTGCTCGAAGGCGGGCTGGACTGGAAGCCCATGTCGCTGAGCCCAGCTGATCTGGACTTTATTGCTGGCAAGCATGCTGCCGCGCGTGAGATTGCGCTGGCCTTTGGTGTGCCGCCGCCGCTGCTGGGCATACCCGGCGACAATAGCTACGCCAATTTCAAGGAGGCCAATGCCGCCTTTTGGCGTCACACCGTGGTGCCCTTGGCCGAGCGCACCGCCCGCGCCCTGACTGGCTGGCTGGGTCCGCGCTTTGGCGCAGTGACCATTGGCTGTGATCTGGACGGCGTGCCTGCCCTGGCGCCCGAGCGCGAGGCCCTGTGGGCAAGGCTAGAGGCGGCCAGTTTTCTAACCCCTGAGGAGCGCCGCCGCATGGCTGGCCTAGGCGATGGAGGTCCCAATGGCGGATGATCCGGGCGCAAGCCGAAACTGGCGGATGGATCGCCAAATCACGGCCGGGGTCCTGATCGCCGTCTTCCTCCAGACCGGAGGTGTCCTGATCTGGGCCGGGCGCGAGGCCACGCGCATTGAGGTGATCGAACAAAGGCTGGATCGCCAGTCCAATATCGCCGAGCGCCTGACCCGACTCGAAGAACAGGTCTTTGCCGCTCGCGCTACCCTAGAGCGGATGGAGCACAAGCTCGATCGCGGGGAGGCCGGTCCATGGGCCAATTAAGGATCGAGGGCTATGCCTCGCTGTTTTGGAAGGCCGATCTCAATGACGATATTGCTGCGGCTGGCGCCTTTGCCGACAGCCTGATCCGCACCGGACCGACGGGCGTGCGCATGCTTTATCAGCATGATACCCGCCAACCGATCGGGGTCTGGGACCAGGTGTTTGAGGACCAGACGGGCCTGTTTGTCCGGGGCCGGATTCTCGATCTCAGCGCCGAGGCGCGGCTGTGCTCGGCCCTGATCAAGGCCGGAGCCCTAGATGGCCTGTCGATTGGGTTTCGCACCCAGGCGGCCCGGCCCGACGAGAGCGGCCGCCTGCGCGTCCTGACCCGGATCGATCTTTGGGAGGTGTCTTTGGTGACCTTTCCCATGCTGCCCCAGGCCCGGCTCCAAGGCTTTGAAGTCCTTCAAGACCAGGCCGCCTGACGCGATGTTTTTTTTCCTCTGACCCAAGGAGTGCTCATGACCACCGAAACCAAACACGCTGCCCCTTCGCCTGAAACCCGCGCCGCCTTGCACGAGGTTATGGCTATTTTGGAAAACTATAAGGCGACCAATAATGAGCGTGTCGCCGCGATCGAGGCCAAGCAGGCCGATGTCCTTTTGGAAGAAAAGACCGCCCGGCTCGATGCCGAGGTCAGCCGGGCGCAGGCCCGCTATGATCGCAGCCTAAACGAACACCGTCGCCCGGCCCTTGATCCCGCCCCGCGTCTGGCCGAGCCCGATGAGCGCAAGGCGGCTTGGAATGCGTATCTGAAGACTGGCCAGGTTATGCCTGGCCTGATCGAGGCCAAGGGCCTGTCTGAAAGCGTCAATGCCTCGGGCGGTTTTTTGACCCTGCCAGAGCTGGAGGCCCAGATATTGCGGCGCTTGAGCCTATCGAGCCTGATGCGCGATATTTGCCAGATTCAGGTCATGGGGGCGGGGGTCTATCGCAAGCCCGTCTCGACCGTCGGCATCGGTGCCAGCTGGATGGCCGAGACTGCTGCACGGCCTGAGACCACGGCCCCGACCTTGGATATTATCGATTTTCCAGCCTTTGACCTCTATGCCGCCCCGGCGGCGACCCAGTCCCTGCTGGATGATGCCCTGATCAATTTGGATGACTGGCTGGCGGCTGAAATCGATGATGCCTTTGCAGCTCAAGAAACCAGCGCCTTTATCAATGGTGACGGGGTCAATAAGCCCAAGGGCCTGCTGGGTTATACGATTGCCGCTGACGCCAGCCAGACGTGGGGTCAGCTTGGCTATTTGGCGACCGGCGTCGCGGGCGGCTTTCCGACGACCAATCCGACCGACAAGCTGATTGACCTGATCTATACGCCCAAGGTCCAGTACCGGGCCGGCGGGCGCTTTGTCATGAACCGCAAGACGGTCTCGGCGGTGCGCAAGTTCAAGGACAATAATGGCAATTATATCTGGAATGCGGCCCTGCAACCCGGGGCCTCGGCGACCCTGCTCGGCTATCCGGTGACCGAGATCGAGACCATGCCCGATGTCGCCGCCAATTCCTATTCGATTGCGTTTGGCGACTTTAAGCGCGGCTATCTGATTGTCGACCGAGCGGGGGTGAGGGTCTTGCGCGATCCCTATTCGGCCAAGCCCAATGTCTTGTTCTACACCACCAAGCGGGTTGGCGGCGGCATCCAGAATTTCGATGCGATCAAGCTTTTGAAATTCGCCGCCAGCTAGGCCCAGCCGCGAGCCTTCCTTTCCCCCGCCTCCCTCTCTCCGCCTACGGACGGAAATACCATGACCGCGCCTTAGGCGGGGAGGGGGCCTTTTTGTCTTTCGCAATGGGCTTGTTCGCCATGACCTTGCAAATCCTGATCCCGCCCACGAGCGAGCCGGTAAGCCTATCCGAGGCCAAGGCGGCCTTGCGCGTTACCGACACGGTTGAAGACGCCTTGATCAGTCGCCTGATCAGCGCGGCCCGCCAAAGGATCGAGCGGGCCATGGGCCTTGGCCTGGTTGCCGCCAATTATCGCGAAACCTTTGATCGCTGGGGGCCGAGGCGTCTGAAATCTGGCGCTTACCGTTTGCGCATGGGCCCGCTCTTGTCGGTCGCGGCAATCCGGGTGGCCGATAGCGCGGGCAGTTTTTTGGTTATTGATCCTGGCCTTTACAGCGCACGGATCGCCACGCGGCCAGGACTGATTGCCCCCACGGCGGCAGGTCTGCCCGAGGCGGGCATAGGGTCTGGCGGTCTGCAAATCGACTACCGCTGCGGCTTTGGCGAGACGCCAGCCGATGTGCCCGAACCGCTGCGTCAGGCCGTGCTGGCCCTAGTCGCGCATGGGTTTGAAAACCGCGATGAGGCCACAGCCCCAATCGGCCTGGTCGAGCCCTGGCTGGCCCCCTATCGGCGGGTGCGGCTATGATCGGGTCCCTGCGCCGCCGCGCGGTCTTGTCCAGTGTCAGTGAGACCGTCACCCCAACTGGCGGGCGGGTCCGAACCTGGACAGCCTTTGCCACCATCTGGGTCAGCCTGTCGGCCACCAGCACGGACATGGTTGCCGCCGCCGATCAAAAGCCCGTGCGCCGCCTATCCATAAAAGCCCAGGCCCGCGATCTGGCCAGTGCCGCGGTCGGCCAGCGCTGCGCCGTCGATGGCCGGACCTGGTCTGTGCGCGCGGTTGATCGGGGCCAGCCAAGGCGCGGCTATATGACCCTCTTTCTCGAAAGCGATCTGACATGAGCCGCGACGCCGACAGCGCCTTACAGATTGCCATCCTGGCTGATCTGTCGAGTGAGGCGAGCCTGCAGCCCCTGCTGGGTAATCCGCCGCGCGTCTATGACGAGCCGCCACTGGACCTCGTCTATCCCTTTATCACCCTGGGCAGCAGCCAGACCCGGCCCTATGGCGGCCAGGTCGATCCGGTCAGCCTAGAGGCCACCGAACACGCCATTAGTCTGACCATAGCCTCGGTCTCAGGCGGCACGGAAGAGGTCAAGACCCTGCTGGGTCTGGTGCGGCAAGCCCTACACGGCGCGGCCCTGACCCTAGAAGATCACCGCCTGATCAATCTGCGCGTGACCTTTGCCGATGTGTTTCGCGCCGCCGACTGGCGATCCACCTATGGCGTCCTGCGCCTGCGGGCCGTGACCGAACCGATTAATCCCTGACATTTAGGAGCCCAAAATGGCAGCGCAAAAAGGCAAGGATGTCTTGCTGAAGATTGGCGATGGGGCCAATCCCGAAACCTATACGACCGTGGCAGGCCTGCGCGCGCGCACCCTGTCGCTCAATGCCAAGTCGGTCGATGCCACCGATTCTGACAGCACCGGCCGCTGGCGTGAGCTCTTGGCCGGGGCAGGGGTCAAGTCCGCTGCCGTATCTGGCTCAGGCGTGTTTCGCGATGGCAGCGCCGATGCCCTGGTCCGTGACGCGTTTTTCTCGCAGGACACCCGCAATTGGCGGCTGATTATCCCCGATTTTGGCACGCTCGAGGGCCGGTTCCTGATCGCCTCGCTCGATTATGCCGGGGACCATGAGGGCGAGGTGACCTTTGCCTTGAGCCTGGCCTCGGCTGGCCCGCTCACCTTTACCGCAGCGTGAAGGGGCGTGTGATGATCGCAGCCAATCATGCGCGCGGTGAGGTGATCCAGGACCTTGGTGGTCAACCGCGCCGCCTTTGCCTGACGCTTGGGGCCCTGGCCGAGCTTGAAACCGCCTTTGGCCTAGAGGGGTGGGAGGCCTTGTCCGAGCGCCTGCGCCGCCTGTCGGCCAAGGACTTGATCTTGGTCCTAGCGGCTCTGCTCCGCGGCGGCGGTGAGATGGAGGCGGCCGAGCGTCTGGACCAGACCCCGATCGATTTTCGCCAGGCCGCCAATGCCGTTGCCGCCGCCTTTGTGGCGGCAGGTGAAGCATGAGCTTTTGGCCAGGCCTCTTGCGGCTGGGCGTGCTGGAGCTTGGCCTAACGCCCGAGGCGTTTTGGCGGCTGTCCTTGGCCGAATGGCACGCCTTGACCGCGGTCCCGGAGCAAGACCAAGGCCTGACCCGACCGCGATTTGATGCCCTGTCCGCCCTCTATCCTGATGAGGTCCCATGAGCCCGCCGTCTAGTTTTTCAACAGGCTCTGGCCTTGGTGCCGTGTCGGCTCAGGCCGCCGATGCCGCCGCAGCCTTAAGCGCCCTAAAGGCCCCGGCCCAAAGCGCGGCGGATACGATTGACCAGGCCTTTAGCCGTGCGGGGGGCAGCCTAGCCAAGAGCCTTGGCCGAGCAGCGAGTGACGGCAAGATCAGCCTGCAGGAACTGGCCCAGGCCGCATTGGCCGCGATCAATGCCTTTGCCAGCGCCCGCAATCCGGCGAGCGGCGGGGGCCTCGGCCAAATCTTGAGCCAGGTCTTGAGCGCAGGCTTTTCTGGTGCCCGCGCTGATGGTGGCCCGGTGACAGCGGGCGGGGCCTATCTGGTCGGCGAACGCGGGCCGGAACTGTTTCGCCCGGCCACCAGCGGCAGCATTGAGACCGCCGCCCCCACCGCCATGACCGTCAATATCCATGTCCCTGCGTCCGAAGGCGGGCTTTTGCGGTCGGAAGCCCAACTGGCCCAGGCCCTGGCCCGCGCCGTGGCGCTGGGCGGGCGTAAACTCTAGGAGCTTTCAATGGCCTTTCATGATGTGCTCTTGCCCGCGCGCCTAGCCTTTGGCTCCAGCGGCGGGGTCGAGCGGCGCACCGAGATTGTCACCCTGGCCTCTGGCGCTGAGCGCCGGTCCAGCCCCTGGGCGCATGGCCGCCGCCGGTTCCTGATCGGGGCGGGTGTCCGGTCGCTCGATGATATTGCCGCCTTGACCGCCTTTTTTGAGGCCAGGTTTGGCCGCCTCTATGCCTTTCGGTTCAAGGATTTTTCCGACTGCAAGTCTTGCCTGCCATCCAAGGCTTCGAGCCCGCTGGACCAGCCCCTAGGCACCGGCAATGGCACGGCCAAGACCTTTGCCCTGATCAAGCGCTATGGCAGCGGTAGCCTGACCTATGACCGAGTGATCACCAAGCCGGT